>JBEGMZ010000352.1:0-2733 GCA_041182745.1 Acidobacteriota bacterium | reverse complement strand
TTCTCAACCTCAACCCGCCGAAGTCGGGAACGAGCAACTTTGCCAACACTGCGACGGCTGGCAAGATCACCAACTCGGCGACCCAGCCGGTGCTGACTTTTGCCGCTCCGTTTGGAGTGGTCAATCCAACCAGCGCGACGGGTATCAACGCCCTCAATCCTGACAACCCGCAGCCGAGTATTAACCAGTGGAGTCTTGATATCCAGCGGCGGCTGCCGTTCGACATCGTTCTCTCGGTTGGTTACGTCGGCAACAAGGGATCGCATATCGACCAGACGGTCGAGTTGAACGCTCCGGCGCCGTCGATCCTGCCCAACCCCAACTCACGGCGTCCGATACCATTCTTCGCTGACGGCGTGAATGGGCCAACCCGTGCACTCAACCGGCTGCGCTGGCTCACCTCGGACGGCAACTCCTGGTATCATGCCCTCCAGGTCAACGCGCAGAAGCGGTTTACTGACGGACTGCAGATGAACATCGCCTACACCTGGGGTCGAGCCATGGGTGAAGGCTACGGTCGTAACGAGGGGGGTGGAGCGATCCCCAACTCCTATCAGAATCCGTTCAATCGGGCTGCCGAGAAGACCCGCTACGGGTTCGATTTCCAGCACAGCGCCGTGATCAGCTTCCTCTACGAGCTGCCGACGCCAGGTGCCTTCAACAAGGGATTTGGCAAGCAGATCTTTGGCGGCTGGCAGATGAATGGCATCGTCGTCCTCCGCTCGGGTCTGCCCTTCTCGGTGACCCAGACCAACACTCTTAACACGATCGAGGGCCACGTTCGACCTGACCTGGTCGGAAATCCGAAGCTCTCCAACCCGACGATCGACAAGTGGTACAATCCGGATGCTTTCCGGGTCGTGACCTGCCAGCAGCCCGGGTCAGCCTCTACCGATGCTGGTCGGGCGCTCAATCAGTACCTGGCCGGCTTCTGCAAATTCGGTAGCGCCGGCAACGGTATTCTCGAAGGCCCGGGCTTCAAGAACGTCGACTACTCGCTGATCAAGAATATTCAGTTGAAGGAGGATCTGCGGCTCCAGTTCCGGGCTGAGATCTTCAACATCTTCAACACTCCGCAGTTTGGTACGCCAAACGCGGGGCTCAATGCGGCCACCGCCTTCCTGCCGACAACGGCGGGTGGCGCCTTCCCGACCCAGATCACGCCGGCGCGCGGTCCTGGATCGATCGCCAACATCGTCGCGCCGATGCGACAGATGCAGTTCGGCCTGAAGCTGCTCTTCTAGGGCGGAACAGCTGACTGGCGGCACCGGCGGGAGGTTCGCGGAGCATCGTCTCCCCGGGTCTCCCGCTTGCCGCTTTTAACTATGGCTTGTGGTCTAAACTGGTATCCAAGTAAACAGGTATCGGTATCTAAACAGGTAAAGGATTGAGTTATGTCCAATCGTCGCAACTTTCTACAGGCGATGTCGAGCCTCCCCTTTGTTGGATCGATCTTCAGAAGCGAGACGCTCGGCGCCGTGAAGGCAGATCCGGTGCGGGACTACTTCCGCGAACTGGGAGTTCGTCCCTTCATCAACGCCGCCGGAACCTATACAACACTCACCGCCTCGCTGATGCACCCGGAGGTGATGGCGGCCATCAACTACGCTTCAAAGACCTTTGTCCCGCTCAACGACCTGCACGATGCGGTCGGTAAGCGGATCGCGGAGCTGGTCGGCTGCGAGGCGGCAATGGTGACTGCCGGCGCTGCCGCCGCCCTGACGGCTGGAACCGCTGGTGTCGTGGCTGGCAAAAATCCGGAGTGGATCAGGCGGATTCCTGACCTCGCCGGCTCGGGGATGAAGAACGAGGTGATTGTCCAGAAGTCGCATCGCAACGGCTATGATCACGCTGTCCGCAACTGCGGCATCAAGCTGATCGAGGTCGAGACGGCTGAAGAGATGGAGCGGGCCATCAACGAGAAGACCGCGATGATGTTCTTCTTCAACGATGCTGATCCGAAGGGTGAGGTCAAGCTCGAGCAGTTTATCGCCATCGCGAAGAAACACCGGATACCAACCCTCAACGACGCTGCCGCTGATGTTCCACCGACGAGCAACATCTCGAAGTACACCAAGATGGGGGTCGACCTGGTTGCCTTCTCCGGCGGGAAGGGCATACGCGGACCGCAGAGCGCCGGTCTCCTGTTGGGTCGCAAGGATCTGATCGAGGCCGCCCGGCTCAACTACTCTCCAAACAGCGACAGCATCGGCCGTGGAATGAAGGTCAACAAGGAAGAGCTGCTCGGAATGATGGTCGCGGTCGAGGTCTACCTCAAGCGTGACGAGGCCGCCGAGTGGAAGGAGTGGGAGCGGCGCGCGAAGGTGGTGATCGATGCCGCGACCGCCGCGAACAAGGCGATCACCGGCGAGGTCTATGTCCCACCAATCGCCAATCACGTCCCGACGGTTCGAATCAAGTGGGAGAAGTCGGCACTTAACCTGACTGCCGATGAGGTGCGGAAGCGGATGAAGGAGGGCACACCCTCGATCGAGATCACTCCTGGTAATACTCCTGCCAGCGAGGCCAGCCAGTCCTTCTCGGTCGGTATCTGGCAGCTCCAGCCGGGTGAGGTCGATATAGTCGCAAAGCGGCTCAAAGGAGTGCTGGTCTAGTTGGTCGGTATCAGGAGGAGTGGGTCGATTGGCCCCTCTCCAGTCACATTCACCGTAACCAGAGGGGCAGGCCTTGTGCCTGCCCTTCTTTCGCCTGAAGGCCCATACCGGAAGCGAT
>JBEGMZ010000351.1:0-3574 GCA_041182745.1 Acidobacteriota bacterium | reverse complement strand
GGCCATGGAAGACCCGCAATCCACGATAGCAGTACCAGACCAGCCAGCCCAGCAACAGCATGATCAGATATCCGCCGTAACTCGCCGGTATGACGCGGTCAAGCAGGTTGACAATGGTCATCCCCAGGAACGCTGCGCTATGGTTGTGAACCAGAAATAGAAGGTGCTCAGCGTAGAGCCTTCGCGGCCGCCAGTAGAAGAGGCTCATCAAGGCCGCAAAGAGCGGCAGCAGCATAAACATCGCCTTGGGCAGACCCTGCAGCAAGCTCTGGCTGAGCCGCTCACCTCCCTGCTGCAGGTCCTGGACAGTCCGGACACAGGCATCGCGGAGCCGTGGCTCGGCCTTCTCACGGAATGGCCCACTGTAGTTGAGCTGCTGACACTTCTCGACCACACCTGAGAATTCGGCATTACCCCCGGTCACATTCTTCTCTGACTCGAAGGCGAGCAGAAGAAAGAAGAAGAAGCTCAGGATGAAGTAGAGGCGGATCGGCGGCAGATAACGCTCTCGCCGCCCGGCGAGAAACTCCACCGTCAGCAGCCCCGGCTTCGAGATCAGCAGACGAATCGTTCGCCAGAGTCGTGAATCGGCATGGGTGAGGGTCTCGGCGACCTCCCCCAGCAGGTGGCCGACGGTTGGCGGATGAGTCTCATGCCGCTGCCCGCAACTGGCGCAGAAGTGCCCGCCTAGCGGCGCCCCGCAATTGAGACAGCCTGGCGGGAGAAGTGACTCCGGGTTTGATGTTCGCTCATCCTGATCCATGGGTAGAAGTGTGCGACTCCAGATGCGTGAAAGAGAGCTGATGGTAATGCTCAGTGACTAAATCTACGACGCTGAATTTTGTCGAGTCGGTCTCATCTTGTCAAGGTTGCCAAAATCGGTGGAATGTAATTATGATACCCCACTCAGTTGGTGGCCGTCACTGCCAGGGAGGGTCGATGGAACAGAAGAGAGCCAAACCGGAGCGGGTCTTCATCTCCTACGCCAGTCCGGATCTGGACAAGGCGGAGCAGCTCGAGAAGTATCTGCGGCAAAACGAGGTTGAGACATTCCGCGATCGGCGGGATGTTCGACTGGGTGAGAACTGGGATATCGAGATTGAGAAGCAGCTCCAGGGCTGTGACCGCATGGTGCTGCTGGTCTCAAACCACTCGATGCCCTACCGCAAGGAGGTCCACCGTGAATGGTTCTTCTTCGACCAGAAGGGCAAGCGGATCTACCCGCTGCTGATCGATGAGAACTGCGAGCGCCACAGCCGGCTCTACTCCTACAACCACATCGATGCAACAAAAGACCTCGAGGGAGCACTGGTCAGGCTGCTCGAAGAGCTGCACCGGGAAGAGTACACCGCCCCGGAACCGCGCACGCTCGCCGACCAGGTCAGCGTCCTTGAGAAGGGCGAGCTGGAGAACCGTGATCTCCGGACGGCGCTCGATGCAATCTACCGTGCCGTGACCGACCTGACGACCGATGTCATCCTCTCAGTCAACGAAGCGAAGCAGGTCCGCGATCACATCGCAGATGATGAACGAGGCTACCGGCTGCGCACGATCGCCGGATGGTCGATGCCGGAGTTTCAGCTCATCAGTCGCTTCGTCAACCTGACGATGCTCATCGACCAGGGCAGCGAAGCACTGGAGCGATGGACAGACCTCAACCTGCAGTTCAAGGATCTGCGCGATGTGCTGGCAAAGACGATCGAGCATCCGGCGATCGTGCTATTAGGCTCCCCGGGCAGTGGCAAGTCGACCCTGCTGCGACGGCTGCAGCTCGACCATTCGATCGATCAACTGCGCGAGAATGGTCGTGAGTACAGCTACTTCATCCAGCTCAACACATATAAGGCCGCACCGGGTCAGCCCTTGCCACTGCCGGGCGACTGGCTGGCCGCGAAATGGAAGAAGGAGTACCCCAAACTGCCACCGCTCGAGGACTGCCTGAAAGAGGGGCGCGTGCTGCTGCTGCTCGACGCCCTCAACGAGATGCCGCACCGTGACGACAGCCATTACAATGAACTGATCAGCCACTGGCGTGACTTCACCCAGGAGGTGGCAAAGAACGGCAACCGGATCGTCTACTCCTGCCGCAGCCTCGATTACAGTGCCCCGCTCAGTAACAATGACCTCCCGGTTCCGCAGGTCAACATCCAGTCGATGACCGACGAACAGGTGCAGCAGTTCCTGCGGGCCTATCTGCCGGCTTCCCATCAACGGATCTGGTCGCAGCTTGAAGGCACGCCGCAACTCGATTTCTATCGCACTCCCTATTTTCTCTCACTGCTGGTCAAACAGATTACCAGCATTAAGACGATCCCGGCCGGCCGCGCGGCTCTCTTCACCGGCTATGTTCGCCAGATGCTCATGCGCGAGGTGCGGAAGGGCGGTGTACTCTTTGCTCCCGGGCCGGTCATCGAGGCCATCGACATCCACCGGGTAACTAATGGTAAGTGGAGAAGCACCTTTGATCTGCCGAATGAGGGCCTGGTCTTTGGCAGCCTGAGCGGGCTCGCCTTTGGAATGCAGCGGCGTGGCATCGAATCAGAGGTGGCCCAGATTCGTATCTCCCGCCGTGATGCAATCCGGATAATCGAGCGCCCTGATCAGGCCAAAGATATACTCGATGCGGCCTTGCAGATGAGCATCCTCGACGAGGATATCAGCAAGGAGGAGGAGCTGAGCTTCTTCCACCAGTTGTTGCAGGAGTACTTCGCCGCACGACAGCTCGCTCACGAACCAGATGCATCGCTGGTGCACGTCGAGTATGAGGTCGGGAAGGTCGCCGAGCCGATCGAGAAGACCATCTCGCAGCTGGCAGCGGGAGATCCGCTGCCGCCCCTGCCACAGACAGGATGGGAGGAGACGACGGTGACGGCGGCGCCGATGGCCAGGGAACCGGTCGGGTTCATCCGGGCACTGATGCCACACAACCTGCCGCTGGCGGCAAGGTGCGCCGCCTCACCGGAGATCCCGGAGAGCTCCGCGCTTGAGAAGTTGAAAGTGGAGATCAGGCAGGAGCTGATCGAGCGGACAAGGTCGATGGGGGTCGACCTGCGGGCGCGGATCGCGGCCGGAGAGGCGCTGGGTGTGATCGGCGACCCACGGTTCGAGAGACGGAAGGGAAAGCACGGCGACTACATTGCGCCGCCATTGGTGGAGATCCCGGCGGGGAGTTATCCGATCGGGGATGATGAGGGGAAATTCGATGATGAAAAGCCGGGGCACAGAGTAGAGCTGGAGAGCTACCGGATCGGGGCCTTCCCGGTAACGAATGCCGAGTACCGATGCTTCATCGAAGCGGGAGGCTACGAGGACGAGCAGTGGTGGGATACGGAGGCCGCGAGGTACTGGCGAAAAGCCGGTGGAGCCGAGGGCAGTCGTCAGAGCTGGCGCGATACCCGTCGGATCCTTCAAGCTCAGTGGTCAGAGGCAGAACTGAGAGCACTGGCCACGGAGGGGAGAGCTTCCGCCGAAGAGGCCGAACTTTACGTTAATGTGAAAACTTGGAGTGATGAGGAGTTCAACAACTGGTTGCTTGAAACCTTCTCGGAGGGAGAAGTCTACCGCGAGCCCCAGT
>JBEGMZ010000350.1:0-7456 GCA_041182745.1 Acidobacteriota bacterium | reverse complement strand
CTGAGCGTTGAGACCGCGAGCGAACTCTGGATTGAATGGAACCGGCAGGTCGTAGAGGATCCGGGTTCCGATGCGGTTGGTCGGCTGGAGGACACCCTGCAGGGCATCGGGTGGCAGCGCACGGGCACCGGCGATCGACTGGCCGTGGTGTGGCTGGAAGGCAAGGCTGAACCCTGCCCGGAGCGAGTCGCGGCCTTTGCCGAAAGGATCCCAGGCCAGACCCAGTCGTGGGGCGAAGTTTGCCCGCTGGGGTCGGTAGAGACGGTCGACACGGCCTACTTTCGCGTTGGCCAGCCGTTCGCGAAAGGTTGCGCCATCTCCGAAGATCACCGATGAGAGCCGGCCTTCCCGCTCCGCCACGTCACTGAAGTAGTCGTGGCGGAGCCCAAGATTGATCATCAGCGCCGACGATACCTTCCAGTCATCCTGGATGAAGAGACCAGTCTCGTACTGTGTGAAGTAGCGAGGGAACCCGGTTGGTTCGCCGCTCACCGGATTGACGGTCAATGTCTGGCGAAATGGTCTGTCAGCGATGAATTCGGCGATATTCCGAAACGCGAAGCTGCCAGCGGTTGGTGGTCCGATCGAAAGCCCCTTGAACCCGCGCCGAAACTCTCCCCCGAAACGGATGGTCTGGCGTCCCCGATCGAGAGTTACCGTATCACGTACCTCCGAGGTTCGCAGCCGGGTGCCGGTTCTGAAGACGTCTCCAAAGGGCATCGTCAGGCCCGTCACGGTTATCTCGGGAATCTTTGCCCCGGCTGTGCCGCGTGTCGTGTCGACATCCTGGATCGAGAACCGAAGGTCGTTGATTCCACGGGCCAGGATCCGCGAGTAGCCGGTGTTCAAATTGGCGAAGTAGCCGTCAAACGGACCCCGAAAGCCGCGGGCGGCTCGGCCGAGGATCGCCTGGGATGAGCTGGTGCCGCCATTATCACGCTGTCGTTCGCTGATCCACCTGACACTGATCCGATCGACCTCACCGTTAAAGCTGTGATCGAGCCTTGCCAGGAGCTGGTCGAGCCTGATCAGGTCACGCACGGTGACGCTTGCCAGACCAACTGCCGGAATGTAGCCGCCCGGCGTCTCAAGGCAGTTTCGCTGCTCGGCGGCGGTTGCACACCCGGTTTTTGCCGGGAGCGGTGCCGGGTACTCCCGCATCAGTCGGGCGGCGATCCCGGATGGGGAGGTCCGAGCCACGTGGCTGCGAAGTTCCGGGGTCTCCACGAGGAAACCCAGTACCCGTCCGGTGGCGTTACGCGTTCCCTCATAAGACCCAAAGTAGAAGGTTCGATTACGCCGGATCGGCCCGCCAATGTTGGCTCCGAACTGGTTGAAGATCTGTGGTGGCCTGGCGGTGGCAAAAAAGTTGCGGGCGTTGAGCGCAGCGTTCCGGTGGTAACTCCAGACCCGTCCGTGAACGAGATTGCCTCCCGATTTGGTTCGGAGGTTGATTACTGCGCCGTTGCCACGGCCGTACTCGCTCGAGAAGTTGCTTGTCTGGACCTGTGCCTCCTCGACCGATTCGAGGGCTGGCACCAATGTTGGCTCACCGGTATTGTTGGGATTGGTATTGATCGCCCCATCCAGCACATAGTTGTTGCCGCGGTATCGGTTACCGTTCACGGTCACGACGGGTGAGTTGGTCAGCTTGGTCGAGTTGGCAGCCCCGGCAATTGCGGTCGCACCGGCGCTCAGACCGGGCAGTGAGAAGACGTCCCGCTGGGGCAGTGGCAGCGCTGAGATCTCGCGCGAGCCGAAGTTATCTGCCATTCGCCCTTCGGTTGCGACTCGAACCAGAACCTCGCCACCGCTGATCGTGATGGTGTCTGTCACCTCTCCAATCTCGAGCGATGCCACGAGTTCGGTGGTCTGTCCTGCCGCCAGTCGCAGTGAGACCTTGCGCCAGGTCCTGAATCCGGTTGCCTCGACCTCGATCTGGTAGATGGCAGGCGGGAGTCCGGCCAGCAGGAAGGCTCCATCCTGATCACTTTTCGCCTCGCGACGCAGACCGGTGCTCTCATTTACAGCAACCACCGTGGCCCCGGTCACGGCGTTGCCAGCCAGCTCCACGACGCGACCCCTCAATGTCGCCTCCGTAAACTGGCACCCCACCGATCCAGCCATTCCGGAGCAGATCAGCAGCCCAAATATTATCTGTCTGCAGTGCAACATCACAGTCAACCCGATCAACCTGGTTACGGCTTGCTGGTTACGCCGGCTGGCGGGCTCTCTCCGCCAGCCGCCAACCCGTCAAAGATCTGATTCTAGTCTCCCGGGGTATCAATCTCCAACCGGATCGGCCTCCAACCGGATCGGCCTGCCTGGCAGAGTGCACGCTCTCCGCCAGCGGGGAGTGTAAAATGTCGGTCCGGGTCCATATTGCGCTTCATTGTCTTGCCAACCCTGGCCTCTTTCGGTAAAAATCCCGATTCGATCATTTAATACTTACTATCTTTAATCAGACAGGCAGTCCGGCGTATGGCAGACAAAATCAGATACATTGGCATCGATCTTGGCGGGACAAACATCAAGGCCGCACTGGTCAATACGGAGACAGGGGAGATCGCCGCAGTGCAGTCAGCGCCGACCAACTCCCGGGATGGTCACGATGCGGTGATTGCTACCATGGCGAGGCTGGTCGACCGGATATCGGCCGAGAGCGGCTTCGGCCCGGAGGAGATTGGCGGGATCGGAGTTGGTCTGCCCGGTTCGATCGATATCGCGAAGGGCACTTCAGTCTTTCTGACCAACTTTCCCGGCCACTGGATCGATGTTCCGGTGCGGGATCAACTTAGCCGCTGGACAGGGCTGCCGGCCTCGCTCATCAACGACGCCCGAGCAATGACGCTCGGTGAGTGGAAGTTTGGCGCGGGACGTGGGTATGACATCGCCTGCCTTACGCTCGGCACTGGGATTGGAGGCGGTCTGGTGATCAACGGACGGCTGCACCTCGGTCCGACCGGTTCGGCGGGCGAGCTGGGACATCTGAGCGTCGATATCAACGGGCCGCAGTGTGGATGTGGCAATCGGGGCTGCATCGAATCCTTCGCTTCCGGGCCGGCGATCTCGGCGATGGCGATGAAGGCGGTCGTCCAGGGCCGTGAGACCAGGATTGCCACCCTCGCCGGAGGGGATCTCAACCGCGTCACGCCGGAGCTGATCACCGAGGCGGCGCTGGCTGGGGATCGGATCGCACTCCAGATATATGAGTTTGCCGGCGATGTGATCGGCGCCGGGGTGACCAATATCATCCTTGCGGTCAGCCCAGGCCGGATCGTCGTCGGTGGAGGGGTTGCCGCCGCCGGAAACCTGATCCTCGATCCGATTCGCCAGTCGATCAGGCGGCGCTGCTTTCTCAAGGAGACCGACCAGATCGAGGTGGTCCCGGCCAAGCTCGGCAACAACGCCGGCCTGATCGGCGCTGCAGTCTGGGCTCGCGATCATATTACCGGCAGATAGCCGGCCTGATCTATCCCATCATTTGAATGAAAGAAGGTCGACCGCTGATGAAGATCTCATTTCGTGGAGGGAAGGGCCCCGTCCGGGCGGCTCTCACTTCAGTCCTCACGCTTCTCCTGATCTCGGTCCTGCTTGACGGGCCGCTCGCCTCGCCCACCGCTGCGCCACCCCGACCGTTTGTGGTCGAGTATTACTACAAGGTGAGATGGGGGCATGCCGATGAGTTCATCCGTCTCTTCAGGAAGAACCACTACCCCGTGCTGAAGAAGGAGCAGGAATTGGGACGGATACTGAGTATCTCCGCCGTATCCCCGAAGTATCACGGAACGGAGGATGGCCGCTGGGACTATCGCGTGACGATCACCTGGAAGGATGCGGCCACTGCTCACGACAGCTTCGATTCACAGGCATTACTCAAACAGCTCTATCCTGACGAGGAGACTTTTCGGCGGGAGGAGCAGCGCCGTTTTGAGATCCTGGAGGCACACTGGGATGTGCCGCTCGTCGATCTCGACCTGAGCCGTTAGTACGGAATCGGTCTCTACCAGTCGGATGAAGAGGGAAGGCCCGGTTAAATCCTGCCTTCCCTCTTCTTTTTTGACCTACTGAGCGCCCCATTTGATCGCGTTGACGATCATCGTCTGGTACCACTCCGAGGTCCAGATATCGGGACGATGGCCGAGGGCATTGTAGAGAACCTTCCCTTTGCCGTAGTCACGCAGGTAGACGAGAGGGAACTGCTTCGCCTTGATCCCCTTCAGCGTCATGTTGGTCCTGGTCGTGTCGAGGCTGGCGAGGACCTTTACCTTCTCCGGATTGAACTCCTTCAGCTGGTAGATCTCTTCCTTGAAGGTCATCGACTCCGGCAGGTGGCTGGTGATCGGGTGCGTCCGGTCATCAACTTTGATCGTCACCTCGGTCTCCTGCGTCCACGGGTGGCCATCGAACCAGCCATTGATCATCTCACCATAGGCCGGCCACTTGTAGAAGGTGTCGGTCGCACTGTGAATTCCCATAAAGAACTTCCCACCCTTGATCCAGTTGAGCAGGAGTGTCTTCTGCTCGTCGCTCAGTGGCAGTTCACCCGTGGTATAGAAGACGATCACGTCGTAATTTTTGATGTTGGCCGCCGTCAGCTTCAGTTCAGCCATCTGGGTCAGGGTGACTTCAAACCCGCTTTTGTGGCCGAGCTGCTCCATGATCTCTTCAGATTTGTGAAGCGACTGGTGGCGGAAGCCCATCGACTGGGTGACGTAGAGCAGGCGCAGTTTTGCCTGTTTACGCGATTGAGCGTGGGTGGTGGTGGTGGCGCTGGTGGTCAGGAAGGCAATCGAAGCGAAAATGATGAGCAGTGAGATCTTCTTTTTCATATTGAGGCCCTGATTAAGTTAGATCAAGTTAGATTAGGTTTGATTAAGCTGAATGAAGGGTTATGGTCCGGGGAGCGGGTTCGCTCCCCGGCGGGAGAGCAGAGATCAGGAACGATAGGCTTCGCGGCCAACCCCCTGAACCGGAATTCCCTGGGAGGCGAGAACCTCGTGCTGGAGTGCGTACATGCAGGCTGCCGCCTCGTCGATACGACGGGTGAAGGCGATTGAACCCTGCAGGATCGGCTTCAGCTTATCCTTGTCCTGGATGCGCGCCTTTGGATACTCGTGTTCAACGATCAGGAAGGTCTTCTCCGGATCGAGCGCAAGCAGCTCACGGGCGGCAAGCTGATGGTCGAGCCAGTCGACGGTCCGGTTCTGCAGGTAGGCGAGCGGATCGTGCTTCGCCGTTCCCGGCAGCTCGTGCTCGCAGAGCACAACCTGCTTCTTCCAGGCATTGAGATGGTCGGCCACGTTTGGCGAGGGCTTCCCATCGATCATGTCGCCCCGGTCGAGCGTCTGTCCGCCGTAGCCCCAGGCTGAGACCCCCTTCGCATCGACGACCTGCCCCTTGACGTGGAATCCACCGATCAGGAAATTGTAGCCCGTATCTTTCAGGTACTGGAAGAGCGAGCGAGTATCCTGGCCCATCAGAATGGCGTGGGATGGATCGTAGTGAATCCGGAACTGGTCACCGACGCCGTGCTTCTCACAGATGCGGTGGAGAGCGATCCAGGTGCCAGGAGTGTAGGCGATGTTGTTGTGCCAGTTGTCGCCGGGCACCCAGCCGGGCATCGGGCACTGCTCGATGCGGAAGACAAGGTTGCGCTCCCTGGCGTACTTCAGCAACGGTACGAAGTGCTCTTCGAAGTCGAGCAGATTCTGATCCATGTTCGTCTTCTGATTGCGCCCGACGAAGCCGCAGACGGCGTCAACGCCCAGCAGAACCGCCGTGTCCATGGTCATCTTCATGTAATTGTGCTTCTTCTTCCGCAGCTCCGGATCATCGTGAAGAAGGTTGTCGAAGAAGCCAACCTCGGAGATGCCGACCCGGTGGGCATCGAGCGCCGCCTGAACCCGTTTCGCCCGCTCCTTGTTGAAGGGCTCGCGCAGGTCGAGAGTGTTGGCGACCGGATCGAGCAACGCTTCGGCCGGAATATCGGCCTCACTTGGATGGAGCGCGGACGAGAGCTGGATGTAGTCGGCACCCAACTCCCGGGCGTAAGCGACCCACTCCTCGATCGCCAGATCCGGATCCGGATCACGCTTCTCACGCGGCGTCAGTTCCTGCAGTGCGGCGGTCAGTACTCCGACCTTCATAAATTTCGGCTCGAACGGTTTGACGGACATGGACTACAAGCCTCCTCGCTGGATATTGCAATTTTCTGCCTCCCCGGCGACCATCACTCTGGACGCAATGGGGAAGTACCCTGAAAAAATGTAGAACGACGAGATTGATCTCTTTCGGTTAAGTGCCGGAGAGTGTGCCCTAACTGAAAGACAGGTGTCAAGGTAGACGGCCGATGGCTCATTTCTTTCAGTTCCGGCAGCTCTCCCGCAGCTCAGGATTTGATAAGGGGTTCGATGTTGAAAAAGCTGTTGATTTTACTGGTGGGAGTTGTGGCCCTCATTCTGGTCGCATTAGTTGCGGCGGTGAAGGTGCTTCCGGACCTGGTGGGAGAGGGGCTCAACCCGGTGAAGAGTGAGGAGCCGCTGGTGGTCTCTGATCGGGCGAGAGCACTCCACTCGACACTCTTCATTGCTGATCTTCACGCCGAAACGTTGCTCTGGAAACGCGATCTTCTCGCGCGTTCGACCTGGGGCCAGGTCGATCTTCCGCGGCTCGGGGAGGGGAACGTCGCGTGGCAGAACTTCGCGGTTGTCACTCGCACCCCGCGTGGTGTCGCTCCAGAGCGGAATGAAGTCGGACCGGACCAGGTCGCCATCCTTGCGCTAACCGGGCTCTGGCCAACCGAAGCGTGGCGCCACCTGCCCGAACGGGCGCTCTACCAGGCGGAACTGCTGCGAGATGCCGCGGTCCGCTCGAGTGGCCGCCTGGTGCTGATTCGTGACCGGGCTGACATTGAGAACTTTCTTGCGCGGCGCCGAACCGATCCGAAGGTGGTCGCAGGGATGCTCGGACTCGTTGGGGGCTATCCGCTGGGGCCAGGTGCCGAAAACCTTGACCGGCTCTACGATGCCGGCTACCGAATGATCGGACTTACCACGGCCGGTGATGAGAGTCCGGAACGCTATACCAACTTTACACCTGAGGGACGGTTGACAGAGGCCGGGCTGGCCCTCGTGCGGCGGAGTGGTGAGAAACGGATGCTCTTCGACCTCGCCTATCATCCGCCCGCGCTGATCGATGAGGTGGCGGCGGCATCCAGTCGACCGATCATCGTCTCGAATACCGGTGCTCGTGAGTTCTGTCAGGCTGGCCGCGCCCTTGATGATTCCCGTTTGAAGACCATTGCTGCATCCAGAGGGCTGGTTGGCATCGGTTTTTCCAGTTCGGTGATCTGCGGCGGAGGTCCGACCGATATCGCGCTCAGCATCCGTTATGCCGTCGACCTGATCGGAGCCGACCACGTTGCACTTGGCTCTGGCTTTGACAGTGTTGGTAC
>JBEGMZ010000349.1:0-17832 GCA_041182745.1 Acidobacteriota bacterium | reverse complement strand
ATCCGACTTTTGTTATCTTATGGTCAGGGGACGTGGAGGAATTGGTAGACGCGCGGGTCTCAAAAACCCGTTACCGAAAGGTAGTGTGGGTTCGATTCCCACCATCCCCATTTCGATTCCGGAATCGCTGAAGGCGGCAGCAGGAGGTCACAGTGGCCTCGTGCTGCCGCCTTTGACGTCCGGCGGCAGGTAGTGAGAACAGGATCACCGATCTTCCTGATCAGTCGCTTCGTGCTGATTGGTCGCTTCGTGGCGTGCCGCCAGGTACTCATAATGCTGCCGGCGGACCTCAACTTCGCGCTGCGCCACTTCAAGCATCCGCCGCGCCTCTTCAGGGTGGGTGCGCGTCAGCATCCTGAACCGATTCTCGCGGTACAGGTAATCTTCAAGCGGAATCTTTGGCGCACGCGAGTCGAGCTGGAGCGGGTTTTCACCCCGTGCCTCCCGCTCCGGATGATAGCGGTAGAGCAGCCACTGGCCGGAGTCGACCATTGCCTTCTGGTTCTGCATCGCGGTTGCCATGTCGATACCGTGGGCAATGCAATGACTGTAGGCGATGATAAGCGACGGACCGTCATGGGCCTCGGCCTCAATAAAAGCCTTCAGGGTATGCTCGTCACGGGCGCCCATTGCCACGCTGGCAACATAGACGTTGCCATAGGTCATAGCGATCATTCCAAGATCTTTCTTTCCCGTCGGCTTGCCGCCGGCAGCAAACCTGGCCACTGCGGCGCGTGGCGTCGACTTCGACATCTGTCCGCCGGTATTTGAGTAGACTTCGGTGTCGAGGACAAGAATATTGACATTGCGCCCGCTGGCGAGAACGTGATCAAGTCCACCGAAGCCGATGTCATAGGCCCACCCGTCACCTCCGATGATCCAGACACTCTTCCTGACCAGCAGGTCAGCGAGGGTGCGGAGCTGCCGTGCCGCCGGAGTATCGAGCCGCTCGATCCGTTCTCTCAGCTGGGCCACGCGCTGCCGCTGCTCATAGATTCCGGCCTCGTCGCTTTGATCAGCGTCAAGCAGCGCCCGGGTCAGGTCATCGCCAATTGGATCAGCCAGCCCACGCACCAGGTCTTTTGCAAAGTCGATCTGCTTGTCGAGCGAGATCCGGTAGCCAAGGCCGAACTCGGCGTTATCTTCGAAGAGTGAGTTGCACCAGGCCGGGCCACGACCTTCATCATTGACCGTGTATGGTGTCGTCGGAAGATTACCACCATAGATCGAAGAGCATCCCGTAGCATTGGCGACAAGCATTCGGTCACCAAAAAGCTGTGTCGCCAGCTTGATGTAGGGAGTCTCTCCGCAGCCGGAACAGGCGCCGGAGAACTCGAAGAGCGGCTGCTGAATCTGCTGTTGGCGGACAATCCCGACCTTCAACTCGCGCCGGTCGAGCTCGGGCAGTGTCAGAAAAAAGTCCCAGTTGGTACGCTCCGACTCCCGCCGTGGCGGCTGCGAAACCATGTTGATCGCCTTCAACCCTGGCTTGGCTCTGTTCTTCGCCGGACAGACATCGACACAGATTCCACAACCGGTGCAGTCCTCCGGCGCAACCTGGATCGTATAGTTCAGGTCACCCCATTCACGATCCTTGCAACCGGTCGATTTGAAACTCTCCGGGGCATCGGCCAGTCGCTCCCGATCATAGACCTTGATCCTGATCACGCTGTGCGGGCAGACCAGGGTACACTTACCGCACTGAATGCAGGCCTCCGGATCCCATTCCGGTATTTCGAGCGCGAGGTTCCGTTTCTCCCACTGTGCCGTCGCCGTCGGGAAAGTTCCATCGACTGGCAGCGCGCTGACCGGCAGGGAGTCGCCCTCCCCGGCCAGCATCGGCCCCAGAACTCGGCGGACAAACTCTGGCGCCTCTCTTGAAACAGGTCCCGGCAGCGTGATCCGGCCTTCAGCTACCGCCGGAATCGACACCTCTTTCAGATTTTCGAGCGTCTCGTCGACTGCCCGCAGGTTCAAGGCGACAATTTCATCACCCTTCTGGTGATAGGTGCTGACGATCGAGCGCCTGATCTGCGCCAGAGCCTCCTCCTGTGGCAGGACTCCCGAGAGGGCAAAAAAACAGACCTGCATGATCGTATTGATTCGTCCCGTCATTCCAACCTGACGGGCGACGGCGGAGGCATCGATCACGAAGAGCCGTCCCCGCTTCGCGATCAGTGCCTCCTGCATCGTCCGTGGCAGCCGGCCCCAGATCTCTTCCGGACCGTGGGTCGTATTGAGCAGAAAAGTACCACCCTCAACGAGTGGTCTGACCATATCGTATCGCTCAAGAAAGATTGGCTGATGGCAGGCTACGAAGTTGGCTTTACTGACAAGATAGGTCGAGTGAATGGCGTGTGGCCCAAACCGGAGATGAGAGACTGTCATTGCTCCTGACTTCTTCGAATCATAGACAAAATAGCCCTGGGCGTAGTTCCCCGTGCTCTCACCGATGATCTTGATCGAGTTCTTGTTGGCGCCAACAGTTCCATCGGCACCAAGACCATAGAAGAGCGCCCGCACCACCTCCGGCTTCTCGGTTGAGAAACCTGCGTCATATGGCAGACTGGTGAAGGTGACATCATCTTCTATTCCGATCGTGAAGTGATCTTTGAGAGTCTCTCCCGCGAGGTGATCAAAGATCCCCTTGACCATCGCCGGCGTGAACTCCTTCGATGAGAGGCCGTAGCGACCACCGATGACCCGTGGCATCCCATCCAGCTCACCCCATCCATTTGCCAGCCCCTCGGCCAACGCGGCGACACAGTCGAGATAGAGAGGCTCACCCACAGAGCCGGGCTCCTTGGTTCGATCAAGAATGGCGATCCTGCTGACGGTCTTCGGTAACGACTCGACAAAACGACGCGAATCGAAGGGGCGATAAAGCCGCACCTTGACCATCCCCACCCTCTCTCCCGCTGCGGTAAGTGCCTCAATCGTCTCGAATGCCGTCTCCGCACCAGACCCCATCAAGACAATCACCCGGTCGGCATCCGCCGCTCCGTAGTATTCAAAGAGGTGATACCGACGACCGACCAGCGCGGCCAGCTTATCGAGCTGATTCTGGGTGATATCCGGACAGTTCGCGTAGAACCGATTGACCGTCTCACGGGCCTGAAAATAGACATCCGGATTCTGGGCCGTTCCACGCAGAACCGGATGGTCCGGTGAGAGTGCCCGTGCCCGGTGATCCATGACCCGATCGACGTCGATCATCGCCCGCATATCGTCGTCCGTCAGCATCTCGACCTTCATTATTTCGTGGGAGGTGCGAAATCCGTCGAAGAAGTTGATGAATGGGATCCGGGCCTCCAGCGTCGAGGCGTGAGCAACCAGCGCCATATCCATCGATTCCTGCACGGACGAGGCACAGAGCATCGCCCAACCCGTCGCCCGGGTTGCCATCACATCGCTATGATCCCCGAAGATCGAGAGTCCCTGCGTCGCCAGCGAGCGTGCTGCGATGTGAAAGACCGCCGGCGTCAGCTCCCCGGCGATCTTGTACATATTTGGAATCATCAGCAACAGCCCCTGTGAGGCCGTGAAGGTCGTCGCGAGTGAACCCGTCTGGAGCGCTCCGTGGACTGCACCGGCCGCCCCGCCCTCACTCTGCATCTCAACCACGGCGGGTACCGTCCCCCAGATATTTGGGATCTGACTGGCCGACCAGGCATCCGACAACTCCCCCATCGGCGAGGAGGGCGTAATTGGATAGATGCAGATAATCTCGTTCACCCGGTAGGCGACGTGCGCTACGGCTTCATTTCCATCAATTGTCCGCTCAACTCTCTTCATCACATCCCCTCATTTGTCACGACCGGAGTCTGCCCATAGTTCACAGAAGACTGCAACCCGTGTTCCACATCGCAAGCCGGGTCGGCGCCCTGGCCGCAGGGCAATCGCATTATGGATCGAGAGGGCCTTCCAGCTATTGATCGCACCATAGGCACGAAGATAGGAAGATAGATTGAAGCGGGAGACCATCCTTTGTGCCTTCGTGTGAGGCAAACAGTGATCCGTTTGCTCCCGTCAGAGAGATCGCACCCGAAGCCATGCGACGGCAAAGTTGGCTGGCAGGAAAATGCGATGGCCCTGACCCTGGCCGGAGTCGGGAGCGGCAGGTTGCCAGAATCGTTTTGGCTCACCAGATGGTGTGGTCCGCTCATTAAAGGTCAGGGGGGATGATGGGGAATGTTACCCACTCCCTGACTCAACAATTGGATCAGACGGCAATTTTACCCACACTATCGGTCTCCGTAGGGCGGAGTCGGTGAGTTCTGACCTTGAAGATCGAGCAGTGTTTGATGCGAAGAAGGAGAGGTCAGCAGCAGGGCCGGGAAGCGCGGTCCGGCCTCCGGCCTGCTTCGAGAGGCGGTTCTCTGCTGTCGACGTCTGATCAGTCCAGCGGAAGAACCTCGATCGGGTCGCCGGGTGAGACGATACCCCCGCGCCGAACCCGGGCCAGCTGGCCACAGCAGCTGGCAAGTAGCTTCGGCAGGTGGTAATCGATGCGGGTAATCGAGCGGCAGGGGGCGCGCTTTTCGGTCAGCTCCAGTTCGGCCTCGCCAATACGGAGCAGTGTCCCCGGCGGCAGCTCGTCAAGCGGAAGATCGAGGGTAAAGATATTGGCGCTCAGCGACTCAGGCGGGACGACATACCCTTGCTGCTCCAGCCCGCGCCGCACCTCCTCCGAGAAGAGGCTCACCTGGCGGAGCGGATCACGTCCGGCGTGCCGATCTCCCCGCAGACCCGAGTCTGTGACCAGCTCGCCAAAGAGGATCGCCGGTTTACCTCCGCCCTTTTGATCACCCGAGTGGATGCTGCAGACCTTTGGCATAATCCCCCAGCCAGGCAGTCCCGTAAATCAATACTCCGCCAGCTCGCGGATCGCTCTGACCAGATCCTCTGTCTGCGGAAGTATTGCATCCTCGACATCCGGTGCATACGCGACAAAGGTGTCGAGGGCGGCGACTCGGCGCACCGGCGCGTCAAGACACTCGAAAAGTTCAGTGGAGATTCGGGCTGCCAGCTCGGCTCCATATCCCCACGAGATGGGATCTTCATAAGCGACAAGTGCCCGGCTTGTCTTGCGGACGCTCCGCTCGATCGCTTCCCAGTCATAGGGATTGAGCGTGCGGAGATCGATAATCTCGACGTTGATACCCGACTCCTGCGCCGCCATCCCCGCCGCGACCACTGAGCGCTGAACCAGTGCCCCATAGGTGATGATTGTCAGATCCGTGCCCTCACGCACCAGCCGCGCCCGGCCAAAGGGGATCGAAAAGTCCCTCCCCGGATAGGGGCTCTTATTGTAGGTCTGACGGTAGAGGTGTTTATGCTCAAGGAAGAGCACCGGATCATCGCACCTGATCGCCGTTCGCAGCAGGCCATAGGCATCGAGGGCCGTCGATGGCAGGACCACTCGCCACCCCGGGAGTGCGGTGAAGAGGGAGACTCCAGACTGACTATGGTAGATCGACCCACCTTTGAGGTAGCCGCCAACCGGTACCCGCACCACCATCGGCGCCTTCCAGTTGTTGTAGGAACGCCAGCGCAGCACTGCAATCTCATTGCGCATCTGCATGTAGGCAGGCCAGATGTAGTCGAAGAACTGGATCTCGGCAATCGGCTTCAGTCCGCGCAGGGCCATTCCCATTGAGCGGCCGATGATGTTGGCCTCGGCCAGCGGGGTATTGAAGACCCGTTCTGAACCGAATCGACGCTGCAGGTTGGAGGTTACCTTGAAGACTCCCCCCTTACCCTTCACCTTTTCAAGATGCTGCACGCGACTGACGTCGGCCACATCCTCACCAAGAACAATGATCCGCGGATCGTGCTCCAACTCTTCGTGCAGACACCGGTTGATCAGATCGACCATGGTCAGGTCGCCACCGTTAAAGCTAGCCTGATCTTCCTTGTCGAACTGCTCACCAGCCGGATCAACATCCGGAGAGTAGACATACAGGAGGGCCGTTCCGGGAGCCGGTTGCGGTATCTCCAGCACTCGGTCGGTCACCTCGTTGATCTCGCGATCGACCTCCTCACGAATCAGCCTCAGCTCATCGGTCCCGGCAATCCCCTCCCCGATCAGCAGGGCTTCAAGCCGCACCAGCGGATCACGTTGTGCGTCTGCCTGCCGCTCCTCTTCCGGACGATACATCGTCTCATCGTCCGACTGAGAGTGCGAGTAGGGGCGTGTGACGTGAGCGTGAAGCAGCGCCGGACCACGCTGCTCGCGAATGTGGCGAACAACACGCTCTACGGCCTCATAACTTTCAGTGAAACTGGTTCCATCACACTCGACGACAAAAAGCCCCGGATAGTCCCGGAGAAGCTTCGAGATGCTCCCGCCGACCGTCTGCACCTCGACCGGTGTCGAGATGGCGTAACCATTGTCTTCGATCAGGTAGAAGACCGGCAGCTTCAGGTTGCAGGCCGTGTTGAGCGATTCCCAGAACTCTCCCTCGCTCGTCGCCCCATCACCAGCTGAAACATAGACGATCTCATCCGACTTGAAGTGGTTCGAGCGATCCTCAATCTCCCGGATGATCGAATAGCGGTATCCGGCCTCGGCCGTTCCCACCGCCTGCAGAAACTGCATACCAGTGCAGGAGGACCGTGAGACCATGTTGAGCCGCGGAGCGCCCCAGTGGGAGGGCATCTGCCGTCCGCCGGAGAGACGGTCATCACGTCCGGCAACCGCTGCCAGCAACTGCTCGTATGGCGTCAGACCAAGCTCGAGGGTCAATGCCCGATCGCGATAGTAAGGGTAGAACCAGTCATGCCCGGGTCGAAGATGCATGGCGGCGGCAACCAGAACCGCCTCGTGCCCGGCACAACTGATCTGAAAAAAGATCCGGTTCTGCTTCTTGAGCAGCAGCTCCTTATCATCCAGCCGACGAGACTGGTAGATGGTTCGATAGGCGCGCCGGAGAGTCGAATGGTCGACCGTCACACCGGGTTGGTTTTTCTGTTCAGTCTTCATCTGGCAGTCGATCTCCCTGACGCTCCACCCACAGACAGCTCGTCCGAACGGCTCGGAATTAGGAAGAGGTTTCAGCGCGTTAAGAATTAGCGGATAGTCTATACAAGTAATCTCCCATTGTGCAAGCAATGGCTGTGTGAGACTATCTCGTTCTGGTTTCTCCGGGGCGGTCCCGGATCAGATGAGTCCGGTCGGGATGGAGACAGCTGGTGGCCGGACTCGACCCGTGGAGGCGGGATTTGCTGATGCTTCTTAACGAGGAAGAGATTACCGGGAGCTTGGCCGGGATTGTCGGCTGGCAGCGCGAGGGCGCCTGCATCGTCCGCCATTTCAAATTTGATGGATTTATGTCGGCCCTTGCCTTTGTCAACCAGGTCGGCGCAGTGGCGGAGGCCGCTGACCATCACCCTGATATCCGACTTTTCGACTGGAACCACGTCGAGTTGAAGCTGACCACCCATTCCAGTTCCGGCCTCACCAGGAAGGACTTTGATCTTGCCGGCAGGATTGACGCTCTCACGCCTGAGTTGTCCAATCAGTAAGCGTATGCAGGATAGTCTGAACGCCGTCAGCGTACTGAGTTCGATGATCACGCCGGCCGTCCTCATCTCGGCTTGCGCGACGCTGATCTTCTCGACTTCAACCAGACTCGCCCGGATTGTCGATCGTGTTCGGAGTCTGATGGCGTCGATAGAGGCGCTCTCCTCGGCTGACAATGTCGACTTTCCAGATGAACGAACCCGGGAGTTCAACCGTCAACTGGCTATTCACACCCGGCGCAGCAAGCTGATTCAGAACGCTCTGACCAGCTTCTATATCTCTTTGAGCCTGTTCGTCGGCGCAACCGTGACCATCGGCCTCCGTGCTGCCTTCAAGATCTTCCCGCTCTGGATTCCCAATCTGATGGGAATCGTTGGTACCCTCTTCCTCTTTTATGCGTGCATGATTCTGATCGCCGAGACGCGGCTTGCACTCCGATCGGTGCGGTCCGAGATGGAATTTACCCTCTACCTCCGGGAAAAGTACGAAGCACGTCGCGCCCAGCGACAGCGGGAGGAGATCTGATGAAAGAGGTGACGATCGTCTGCGATGGCAGCAGCATCGGAAATGGAAAGAAGCACTCTCGGGCTGCGGCGGCCGCCATCCTCGAATACTGCGGCCACTTCAAGATCGTCGGCGAGTACCTTGGCGATGGAACCAATCAGCAGGCCGAGGTTGTCGCGGCTTGTGTTGGACTCGAGGCGCTGACCGAGCCCTGTCTGGTCCGCGTGGTTACCGACTCACAGTATGTCGTCAAGACGATGAAAGGCCTCTTCAAACGCAAGACGAATCTCGAATTCTGGCAGCGACTGGATCAGGCCGCCAGTGGACATAAAGTCACCTGGAGCTGGACCCGTGGCCACGCCGGCCATCCAATCCAGGAGAAGTGTGACGAGGCGGCCCGCTCCATCGCCAGCAGTGGCCGTGTTGATCGGGATCGGCTCAATTCGATTCTCACCGCCGAGACTTTCCCCATCGAAGGCTGAGATCTCTTCTCCGCTGCGGCGATAACCTCTAATCATCAGCGCCCGTCGATTTCGACGCAGTTTGAATAACCCGTCTGCCATCAGTTATGATCCTCGCTTATGTTTTGATCTGGTTGTAATGTCAGATCTGAACGCAGTCAGAGCAGGTGAACGAAGAGAATGGCGTCACGGAAAGCAAAGATCGTGCATAATCTGACTGAGGAACACTGACTTGATCAGACTTGATCAGAGAAGCACTTGATGAGAGAAGTAATGGTTGACCGAGCCGGAAAGGCGATCGAATGAGAGATGAGACTAGGGATGAGAAGACTGGTGTCGAGTCGCGATTGCGGCAGCCGGTTGCGATCGCTTTTCTGAACCTGACCAAGCCACGGATCACCCTCATGGTTGTCCTGTCGGCGCTGGCGGGGTTTGCACTCGGAACCAACCGCCCGGTTGAATGGGGAAAGCTTGCCCATTTCACGCTTGGTATTGCCGTCCTTTCAAGTGGGATCGGAGCGCTCAACCAGTACTGGGAGAGAGATCTTGACCGGCTGATGATCCGGACAAGGATCCGGCCTCTTCCTCTTGGGTTGATCACACCACTTCACGCCCTGATCTTTGGAATCGTGCTGGCAATCGCGGCTGAACTCTACCTTGCCTGGTTCGTCAATCCGCTCACTGCCTTCTGGGGGCTGGCGGCGCTGGGCAGCTATCTCTTCATCTACACTCCGCTCAAGACCCGCACTCACTGGTGCACTTTCATTGGCGCAGTTCCGGGGGCGCTCCCCCCCCTTCTTGGCTGGGCAGCTGCAACCAACACCGTCGGCGCTGAAGCGTTGACTCTCTTCGCGATCATGTTCCTCTGGCAGTTCCCACACTTCCACGCGATTGCAACGATGTACCGTGAGGACTACGCCCGGGCGGGAATTCGGATGTTGCCGGTGGTCGAAGCTGATGGCCGTTCGACAGCGCGGCAGATCGTCCTCTACTCTCTGGCGCTGCTCCCTGTCAGTCTGATCCCGACATTACTCCACTTCTCGGGTCGGATATATCTCGTCGGAGCGCTCATCCTCGGCGGCTGGTTCCTCGGTGTCAGCATTCGAACTGCTCGTGCAATGTCACGCGACGAGGCACGACGGCTGCTTAAGGCATCGGTTCTCTACCTTCCACTGCTGCTCGGACTGATGGTTCTCAACAGTTGAGGCTGCACAGAGCCGATCAGTCCGTGTGGCTCGCCTTCTCGAGCCGATCCATCAGCGCCAGTCCAAGTCCCTGTCGGTCGACCACCTGGCAGAAGACCGTCCCGATGCCTGCGGCATCGCACTCCCGGAAGAACTGAAAGAGACGACGAGCGTACTCGCCAACATCGGCGCAGATCGCAACCATCGCAAAGTCGGCTGGATTATGTGGCGAGTCGAGACCGATGTAGGCCGACCGATCGAGCGGATAGATCGCGGCGGGTGTGTGGCAGAGCTGGACCCTCGCGGCGGGAGAGTAGTGGCGATACTTCATTCCCGGGCTCTTCGGAGCTTCCGGGTGATGACGATCAGCCGTTCGAATGCCCGGGATGACTCTTCGGAGGTTCTCAACCGTGATTGCACCGGCCCGGAGAACTGTCGGAACCGGGGTGGTGCAGTCGACTACAGTCGATTCCAACCCGATCCGCGTCGGCTCACCCTGCAGGATACAGGCGATGCGACCATCCAGATCTTCCTTAACCGCCTGCCAGGTCGTCGGACTTGGTCGACCGGAGAGGTTGGCTGATGGCGCAACCAACGGGGATCCGCAAGCACGCAGAAGCTCCAGCGCCAACGGGTGATCCGGCATCCGTACCCCGATGGTCTGAAGTCCGGCGGTGGCAAGCAGTGGAACTTCACGCCGCTTTGGCAGGATCACCGTCAACGGGCCTGGAAAGAAGCTCTCGATAAGGCGACGTGCTGCCGGTGGCACTTCGCTCGCCACCGAGTCGAGCTGATCCATATCTGCTATGTGGGCAATCAGTGGATTGTCAGTCGGTCGCCCCTTCGCCTCAAATATCCTTGCGATAGCCAGTTCATTGAAGATGTTCGCTCCCAACCCATAGACCGTTTCAGTTGGAAAAGCGACAATCTGCCCTTCCCTGACGTAGCAGGCCGCCACCTCGACCGACTGTGTCAGCTCTGTCCTCAATTGCCAACCTTGAATCGCCGCTCAACCTGGGAGAAGGTTATCCGGGTGTTGGTTGCGCCAGCGTCCTGGGAAACGGGGAGAAACATGGTTCGGCTTCGAAATGGGGTGACACGGTAGACCGTGCCTGACTCGAACCCGCTCTGACTCCAGTTACCATTGCGATCGATCGTTACCGATTCCGGAATCACACCGTTGCCCGAGACACGGGAGAAGTTGATGGTGGTCTCCCTGAAAGCTGACGGGCCACCCTCGATCGTGCCGGAGAGGCTGAAATAGCGTGTCGCGGCAAGGTCGTAGGCCGCCTTGATGTCGAGTCTGCCATACCCGAAGAGGTTGTTCGGGATGCCAGTGGAGGAGCAGGAGCTGGTATTTACCCGCACTGCCGACTCGTTGAGCAGGTTCTCTGTCAGGTCAACCTGGCCCCGCAAAAACGGGAAGGCCGACCAGAGCAGGGCCACCGCCCCGGCAACGTGCGGTGTTGCCCTCGAGGTTCCACTGAGGGAGCCATAACTTCCGCTCGGAACTGCCGAGCGAACCCCGACGCCAGGAGCAGTGATATCCGGCTTGATTCGCTGGCTGCCATCGATGGTCACTGGTCCGCGACTGCTGAACGAGGCCAGTCCGCCGGTCGAGGAGCTGATCGCTCCCACGGTGTAGCTGGCGTCATAATGACCAGGGGGGTCGGTGACCGTCGAACACCCCGAACCCGAATTGCCCGCGGCAACGATCGTCAGGATCCCGGCCGCCCGCTGAACTTCGACTGCGGCCCGCAACGTGGCCTGTGAGCATCCCTCGGAGGGCGGGCAACTCCAGGAGTTGGTTGTCAGATCGGGCGCTTTTGACGGGTCTCCCTGCGCCGGGGTTCCCTTGACCGGATAGGGCGCGAGAAAGAACTCAAAGCATTCAAGATAGGTCGCCGGCGTGCCATTTCCCTGATCCATATTCCGGCACGCGATAAACTGCGCGCCCGGGGCAACGCCAATCTGGTTTACCCCACCATCAGTTCCAACTACCGTCCCGAGTGTATGGGTTCCGTGGTTGTCGTCATCACAGGGTACCAGGCTGTCCGCTCCGCAGACCCCACCACGTGAGTGGATGCTGTCGTGCCAGTTGTAATCGTGCGAGGCCTTCGCCCCGTCCCAACCACGGTAACGCGACTTGAGCGCCGGATGATCCCACTTCACACCGGTATCCTGCCCGCCAATGACTATTCCCTGCCCGGTATGGCCCGCATCCCAGACCAGCGGCGCCCTGATGTAGCTGACTCCCGGCTCGACCGCCTGGGATGCTCCTACCTGCTCAAGCTCCTGGCGCAGGGTCTCCTCTGACACCTCGACCGGCGCAATGCCCGCGATCACCGGATTGCCCTCAACCCGATCAACATCCGGCCGCGCGGCCAGCATCACGGCCAGATCCCGATCCCCTTTTACCAGAATGGAGTTCACAATGTAGAACGACTGGTGCTCAACCCGGCGGGCCTCAAGCCAGTCGAGCAACGGCGCCTGAGTCTGACGCGCATGCTCAAGGAGAGTCTCATAGACGTAACGCCCCTTGGCCAGCTTCGTCGGAAGCAGGGCCGCCTCGCTCAGATCGGCCTGCTCACCAAGCACCACCATGAACTCTGCTGTCTGGCCACTGGCGGTCTTTTCAAGCACCCACGGTGCAAGTTTGCGCATTACCTGCGGGTCATTCTGCGGACTGTAACCTCGTCCGGGCAACATGTCCGGTTGAAAAAGGACCGCCAGAGCAATCAGACCTGCAAGCTTGAGGATACGGAACAGATGACGTGTCATAAGAACTCCTGCGATCCTGAATGGTCACCATCCAGTCCGGTCATTTGACAACTATCCAAGACAATTTGCCCCAGACAATTTGCCCCGACAATCAACCCCGACAATCATCAATGGTGACTTGAAGAGCCTGAACGGGCGGGGCGGGTATCAATATCTCATTGCCTGTACCGCCGCATCCGACCACGCCTCAAGTGGTGCAAAGTTGTCGGTCAGAATCACCGCATCCTCCCGGGGGAGTGTCAGCTCTGAGGCAAAGACGGCCGCAATAAAGTTCGACCGGCGTACTTCATCGGAGACCTTCATGGTGAACGGTTCCGGCGTCTCCGGAAGCTCTCCCGCCACAAGGAACATGGTTGAAACAAAAGGACTTGGACGACCAGAGAGCTGCCAGTTAGGGGAAAAGACGCGTGTCTTACCAAAGACCGACTCCATGGTCGCAACGACCGAGGAGACGACCTTCGCCTCCGGTCCACTGACACCACCAACAATATTGGCAATGATCAGCCCCTCCGGTGAGAGATCGCGAAGGGTCTGGAAGGCCTCCTGCGTCAGAAGATGAAAGGGTGGGGTGTCACCGCTGAAGGCATCGAGGACTATGACGTCGTACGTCTCACGACGCTGCTGCAGATTGACGGTCTCCGTCCGCGCATCACCGATGATCACCTTCACCGACTCTGGAAGCCCGAAATGCTCTCGCGCGACCTTCTCTGACATCGGATCGATCTCAATGACGGTCACGTCAACGCCGGCCTCAGCCATGGCCCGGGCAAAGACTCCGGCACCCAGCCCCCAAATCAGCATTCGACGCGGTGTCCCCTTCGATGTACTCAGACGCTGGAGACCATAGGCGTACCTCGCCGACGAGACATCACCAATCAGCGATCCCTGCTGAACTCCGTTTAGAAAGAGGTAGCGAACGCCGCGATGATCGCTGACTACGAGGTCACCATAGGACGAGGGGACCCGGGCGGTTACCGGAAAGGACTGGTTCTTGTAGAGAACCTCGCGGTCGGCATCCTCACCAGCCACCTTTGTGCCAAATGTCGCCAAACCCAGCGCAATGACAAAGAGGGCCAGACTCTGGCGGCGCGAGTTGATAAGCAGATAAAAGGCTGGTGGAAGGGCGAGAGCGACCACCGTCGCAATGACGGCGGAGTGAACCGTCAGATTGGGAATCAGGAGGAGCGAGACCGAGAGGCTGCCGGCAACCGAGCCGATCGTCGAAAGCGCGTAGAGGTTGCCGACGCTCGTTCCCAGCTGCTGCTGATCGGCTGCCGCGCGGACGGCCATCGGTGACACCATACCGAGCAGAAAGAGCGTTGGCAGAAAAAGGAGTGTTGCCGCGACAAATGTGCCGCCAACCATCCCCGCACTGTAAGCGGCCCGGAGAACGGGCTTTGTCATGAGGTCGGAGATGAGCAGCGTCACGGCCGAGCTGCCCATGACGATCATCAACGACCGCAGACCGGGATAACGGTCGGCGAAGCGGCCACCAACCGCATAGCCGACGGCGAGGGCGGCGAGCGTGACCGTGATCAGCGCACTCCAGACGTGGAGCGTTGTTCCGAAACTGGGAGCCAACACCCGCGAACCCAGAATCTCGACGACCATTACTGACGCACCGCCAATCAGGACCGCAACTCTCAACAACCATTGATTCAATCCTGAAAGTTTGGTTCCGTCCGGTACCGATACATTACCAGCTTTTCCCTTTGCACTTGATTGCACAACGATCCTTCCTTGCACTTGAATTAAATTCTTTGCGCCCTGCTACTCAACATGCGACTCGACATGCTACTCGACGCACTGCCGGTCAGAGGCGCCAGTGGCTGAACACCGCAGAGAGATCAGGATAAGTCATGACGGTCTTTTTTTCCATCAGTCGACGCCGTGAAAATAACGCCTCCGGCAAAGAAGTCTCTGTAAAGTTAAATGTGGATAAAGATGGCGATTGAAAGCGGTCGGGTAGCGATTTAAACTCTTCAGGAAGAGTGACGATTATGGAGCGAGGGGTAAAGAGAACAATTCGGGCGGTCGTGCTGACCATCAGTGACTCGGTTTCGCGTGGTGAGCGGGAGGATCTTTCGGGGCCGGCAGTGGTTGAGGAGTTGACGAGAATCGGAGTCGGGATTGTCGAATTGGGGGTTCTGCCTGATGAGGCGGAGGTGATCGCGCAGCGGCTGCGGGAGTGTGCCGATGGCGCTGGCATCGACCTGGTGGTGACGACAGGTGGAACCGGTTTCGCCCCGCGAGACGTGACACCGGAGGCCACCCGGCAAGTGATCGAGCGGGACGCCCCCGGGCTTGCCGAGCTGATGCGCGCCGAAAGTCTGCGCATCACGCCACTAGCGGCCCTCTCGCGATCCGTCTGCGGAATCCGTGGGCGGACTCTGATCGTCAATCTTCCCGGAAGCGTTCGTGGAGCGCGAGAGAACCTGCAGGCCATTGTCCGTCTGCTCCCCCACGCCATCACACTGCTCCGGGAATAACCGGACTGAGCTATCTTTCAATCGGCATTAGCGGAGAGGATTTAAGCAATGAAGACAACTTCCGCCGGGCAGATCCTGGTTCTCATTCTGATGGCGAGCCTCGGCACCACCGTACTCGCGTTCCAGAACCCATATGACAAGTTCCGCAATCGTGAGTATTCCAACGCCGGCTTCATCTCTGAGGAGGAGGAGATGAAGCTTGCCGAGCAGGTTCACAGTCAGGTGATCAAAGAGTACCGGTTGATCCAGAACCAGCCGGTCAACGCCTACATCACCAATCTGGGAAACAAGCTGGCAAGGCGCTCGGAAAGGCCTAATCTCCGGTGGAGTTTTTACGTTGTCGACGACAAGTCGGTCAACGCCTTTGCGACGCTGGGTGGGAGAGTCTACATCCACACCGGCCTGATCGCGACGACGACGTCCGAAGCGCAGCTGGCGAGCGTCATGGGGCATGAGATTGGGCACATCGTTGGTCGGCATGGCCTCGAGAATGTGAAACGCGCGCAAAAGATCGGGATCGGGGCGGCGGCAGCCTCGATCATCGGCGCGATCATTGGCGGCAGGGTCGGCTCAGTGGTCGACCTGGCCGGCAACCTGATCGCCGGGGGCTACCTGATGAAGCACAGCCGTGACGCTGAACGTGAGGCCGACTTTCTCGGGCTTTACAATCTGGAGCAGGCCAGCTACAACACGAGGGAGATGATCTCGATGTTCGAGATTCTCAGCCGTCTCAGTCAGAGTCAGCCAAACTCGATCGGATCGATTATGGCAAGCCACCCGGCGCCGGTGGAGCGTGCCCGGAATACTCAACGCGAGATCGAAGAGCATCTGGGCAGTTCCAGTGACGGCATCACGACCTCGAACGACTACGCGCGCATCCGCGCCGGCCTTGTTGGTGGAACCGGGTCGCGGATTCGCCAATCGCGGCCCCGCGGCTGATGTGAAGCTGATGTGAATAAGAAGAAGTTGAGAAATCGCTACCTCAGGTGGTGGATAAGCTTCGTGGTACTGGCGGGCACGTTGCTGACAGGTGGTCTCACCGGTGGTGAGACGAGTGGAGACGCCGATCGCCCGAGTCTGAGGCTGGCTGGCCGAACCCACTTCGCCGGACGGCTCCTGATGATTTCTCGGCCCGACAACCTGCAGCCGCCACCTGCGACCGGCGATCTGAAGATGCTGGCGGAGCTGACCGATCATGATCTGCGGTCGCCAGCGGCTGGATCGGTCGGTTCGTCCGAAACGATCCGTGCCTGGATCGGTACGGGCACCGGGATCGAGAGCGACGGACTGATCCTTGATCCGCGAATGACCTCTGATCCCGGGTTTGCCGAGGTGCTCGCATCGGCTCGCCTCCGGCGGCCACGGATGTTGATCGACGCAGAGCCGGGATTGTCTGCCGATGGTGAGGCCGATCTTTCACTCCGGCTGACACGGATGATCGGTCAGCGGTTTGGAGAGTCGATCCGAATTCTGCCCTTTTACACTGAATCGGGAGATGGCGCGGTCCGGCGGTTGGTCAGCGGAATGATTCGGGCCGTTGGGGCCGTCGAGGTTGCCGCGAGCAGTACGAGCGAGCCTCCTGACCTCCTGCTCTTTGTCGTACTGCCCGGAACATCGCCGGCGGGCCACCAGCGACTCATCGACGGAATCCGGCTGACCATTGGAAGAGATGTTCAGGTGGCGATTGCCGACCTTACGACAGATCACGAGTCGAAGAAGCGGCTCTTTGCCGACTTGCGGCACGAGCGCTGGATCGACCGTCTGGCCGCGATCGCGGGTTCGGATCCCGCGTTCACCCGAAACGATGCGAATACGGCCGCCCGTGCCATCGCCCAGGCGGTTCTCTTTCTGACCGGGATCAGGTCGCTCCGTGACGATTATGATCGACTTCATCGGATCGATCACGCCCGGGCAAGACTGCTGCTCGCTCGCTGCCTCAGTGACTATGTCTATCCGCTCGCCGTGCGGGGGGATCTCCGGGATGCGACGCCATCTGAATTTGAGCGGCTAGCATCAGCGCGGTTGATGCCACTGGCGAGTGAGCTCTTCAACGAACAGTTTCGGCGCAATATTCACGCGACTCGACTGGTTACCGGCGATCGGGCCAGATTCGAGATCAGCCTTCTTCAGCAGTTGCGCCTGCGCTTCTCTTCCCGCGACTCAGTTGGAGGAAGACCCGAGATTCTGCCCTCAATACACCTCGCGGCGCTGGTCTGGCCAGGCACTATTAATCGCGACGGTTCCGGATGGGAGATCAAAAATGACGAACTTGATCAGCGGCTTCGTGACCGCTGGCGAGAGGTTCCGTGGGAACGCTTTGCGGCTGGAGCAACGAGGGTTGAGGTCACCTTCCGTGACGCGCCACGAAATGCGACCGACTCGCCGGAAGGGTACCGCATTCGCAGTCGATTGACCCGGAGTACGCGCCGGATCGAGATCTTCACGACAACCGATCCGGGACGGAGCCATGCGATCAATCGGCTTGCCCGCCTTGGAGCCGGCGGAGAACTCGCTCGCGACTTCGACCTTTCCGAGTCACCGCAGTTTAGCGAACGGGGTATCGTCGACGACCGGGGTGGCGAGTGGTCGCTCCGTGAACGACTTGACTTGATTGAGCTCCTCGGACGGTTGCGAATGAATCGGTACGTGCTGGTTCTCACCCCCGACGAGCCGGCCATTGACGCCGAATCGATCACCCAACTACGGCAGAGAGCGGAAAGGGTCTTCGTCAGCCTGACCGTCGTCGAAAAACTGCCGGCAGGCAGCCGGCGGCTCGCACAATCTGCGCCCTGCCTTGTTCCAGTCGCCGATCCGGCCTCGATTTTGCCGACCGCAAGCGCACGGGAGACTAACTCGGTCCTGATTCAACCCACGGGCCCCCCCTACTC
>JBEGMZ010000348.1:0-4113 GCA_041182745.1 Acidobacteriota bacterium | reverse complement strand
CAGTGCCTCCGCGAAGTCGGCTGTCACCCAGCCGGTGGCAGAGATATCGAAGATGACAATATTGGTGACAACTCGGGCCGGGTCGATCACTACTCCCGGCAGCTCGGCGAGCCCCGCAGCGAGACGCCGCGCCTTCTGGTGATCAAGTTCAAGCAGTGCCGGAGACTCTTCGAGCGCGATCATTCCGGCGGCTGCCAGCACTCCGACCTGGCGCATTCCGCCACCGAGCAGCTTGCGGAGGCTGATCGCTTCCCGAATCAGCTCACGCCGGCCGACGATCATCGATCCGACTGGCGCTCCGAGCCCCTTCGAGAGGCAGAACATAACGGAGTCGAGCGGCGCGGTGAGGTCGGCTACGGTCGTCTTCAGTGCCACTGCGGCGTTGAAGATCCGCGCACCATCGAGGTGGACCGGGATTCCAAGGGCGTGTGCACCAGTGCAGATCTCCCGTATGGTTGCTGCTGGCATCACGGCTCCCCCTGCCATGTTGTGCGAATTCTCGAGTGTGATCAGCGAGGTCGGCGTGACATAGTACGGCGCACCATGGTGGATCGCTGCCCGGACATCATCCCAGGCGAGAATCCCGTTCTCACCGCGGACCGGCCGGAAGGTCACTCCGGAAAGTACCGCCGCCGCACCCATCTCGTAGTTGTAGATGTGGCTTCGTTCTTCGAGGATCACCTCGGTGCCGGGACGGGACTGGAGCCGGACGCAGATCTGATTGCCCATCGTCCCGGTTGGCACAAAGAGGGCCGCCTCCTTGCCAAAGATCTCCGCCGCCCGCTCCTGGAGTCGGTTGACGGTTGGATCCTCAAGGTAGACGTCGTCGCCAACCTCGGCCTCGGCCATGGCCCGGCGCATTGCAGTTGTCGGGCGCGTCACGGTATCACTTCGCAGGTCGATCGGTCTTATGTTGCTCATTACAGTTTCTATATGAAGGCGGCGAAGACCTCATTGGCCAGTACCTTGCCGGCGCGTGAGATTCGCATTGTTGATTCATCCATCTCGATCAGGCCGGCTTCGCGCAGCCGGTCGATCTCCTCCCGGTACCTGGTACTGATCTCAACCCCGAACTTTGCGGCGTGAGCCCGCAGATCGACCCCCTCCCGCAGCCGCAGCCGGAGAAAGATGGACTCACTCTGCCGTTCTTCATCGGTTAGCCGTGACTCTTCGGCCACCGGGCTCGCGCCGCTTTCAGTCAGCTCAAGGTAGTGGTTGATATTCCTCGTATTAGACCAGCGGGACTCTCCGTCATAACCGGCCGCCGAGATTCCGAAGGCCCAGTAGGGCGCTCCCGTCCAGTACTTCAGGTTATGACGTGACTCGAACCCTGGCCGTGCCCAGTTTGAGATCTCGTACTGGTCATAGCCATACTGTCCGGCTTTGTCGACCAGCTCATAGTACATGGTGACGGTCTTCTCGTCATCGATCGCCTGCAACTCACCGCGTTCAATCCGGTGCTGAAGGGGGGCGTCGCGGTATAGCTCAAGCAGGTAGACCGAGAGGTGCTCCGGGGCGAGAGCGAAGAGACCGTCGAGATTACGGCGCCACGTAACCAGATCCTGCTCTGGCAGGCCGGCGATCAGGTCAAGGCTGAGGTTGGCAAACCCAGCCGCCCGCGCCATTTCAAATGCTTCCCGGGCCTCTTTCCCACTGTGCGTTCGTCCGATCATTGCCAGCTCACGATCGTCGAACGACTGCACCCCGAAGCTCAACCGGTTGACACCAAGCGAGCGCAGGTGACGCAGGTAGTCGACGCTGACCGTTCCCGGGTTGGCCTCGACCGTGATCTCAGCATCATCCGCAATCTCGAAACGTCTCCGGCAGGTGTCAATCAGAAACCCAAGCTGATCAGCCCGCAGCGTCGTTGGTGTCCCTCCGCCAAAGTAGACCGTCCCGACCCGGCGCGTCATCCCAGGGTGGAGCTCCACCTCCCGTTCAATCTCGATCCCCAGCGCCGCGACATATCGGGCGGCGAGCGCCTCCTCGTATCCCCCGGTCGCAAAATTGCAGTAGTGGCAGCGAGTGCCGCAGAAGGGGATGTGAATGTAGATGCCAGCCGGATCGATCATCGGTCGGGAGTATACCACGCCCGACGTCGGATGGAGCTGACCACCAGCCCGATCAAAGTACCGGCCAGCACCAGAAGCGAGATCAGTTGCGGGTAACGCAGTCGGCGATACTCGAACCGAAGTTCATGATCACCCGCCGGAAGGTCGACCAGCATCAGCCCCGTCCCCGGTTCGACCACGATCGGAACCGGCTTTCCATCGACCGTCGCCTGCCAGCGCGGATAGGCGTAGCTCAGCAGTCGCGCTCGCGCCTCTCCGCTCAAACGCACCCGAAACCGGCGTTCTTCCATCCCCAGATGGAGGGTTACGACCTCTTCTCTTTCTCTCCTCCGTTCGGTCGAATCGACGATCTCCAGTCCGCCGGGATGATCGACTGCCGAGTAGATCGTCGTCTCCGCCGACCGTGGTCGGAAGTAGAAGAGATTGGCGGTGAAGCCCAAAAACTCTGGGTTTCCATCCTCCTGCCACCTCCGCGACTCCTCGTAACGCACCGTTCGTAGCGGCCCGGTCACCTCCGTCAACTGGGCGATATCTCTTGCCGCTTCCGGCTGACCGTACGATCGACAGAGCATTGAGGTCAGAATCATCCCCAGAACAAGCAGCACCATCACCGCCGACTCCCCGACCAACCTCAGGCCACCACCAATGCCCGCCCGACGGCTGAAGACGGTTACGGCCAGAATGCCGCTCACCATTCCCACTACTGGCTGCCACCGCCACGGAAACTGAACGTAGGGCAATCCTGGGATCACCCTCCACAGTACTCCGAACTGCGGCAGCGAGATCAGGAGCCCAAATACCGCCCCAATGATCCCGAACCTGACCATTCGCCTCTCCGCCTCACTGCCAGCCAGTCTTTGCCATCGCCAGATCAGTAGCCCGGCCATCAACAGCAGTCCGCTCTGAACGATTGTTACCAGGCTCGCCACCTCATTCAACCCCTGCCACGCCTCACGATACGGGGTCGAGACTCCCGACTTCGCGAACAGAAGGTAGTCGCGATAGTTCTGCTTCTCCAGGTGCAGAGCGACCTTCACCCAGTTGATCTCGATCAGCTGTGGGATCCAGAAGAAGGCGGTCAGTCCCGCACTCAACAGAGAGCAGGCTGCCACTCGACCCACCGGCCTCCACCCCTGTCGCCCGTGCCAGCCGCCAACCACCAGCATAACCAGAGCCAACGCCGCCAGATAGGCGCTGATCGTGTGCGACAGGACAACTCCGACCAGCCCGGCCACCAGTGACAATCGGCTGCTGCGACTCTCCTCGCCGCCCAGTATCCGGATGGCGCCATCGATCACCAGCGCCAAAAAGCCGCAAGCCAGAGCCTGTGGCAGGAATCCGCGGTTGATTGTGATCAGCGTCATCCCCGGTAGAGCCACCCCCAGCACACTCGCCCAGATCCGTGGCCAGCCCGTCAGGCCGTTTCCTGCCAGCCGCCAGATCGTCCATTGATTGAAGACAAGTATCAGAACCGTCATCATCCCCAGGGCGCTGATCAGGGGAACTCCACCGAGATGGATCAAGCCTGTCAGAAGGTAGAAAAGTGGTGCATAGAAGGTGAAGAGACTGCTTCCGCGCCCTCCCTCGAGCAGACCTGCCCAGGCTGGCCACCACTCTCCTGCCGCCATCCCCGCCACCACGCTGCGTGCCAGGTGATAGTGCTGCGGCAGATCGCCCTGCAACCCGTACCCACTATCGCCCAGTCTCCAGATCGTCAGCACCAGGCCATCTCCACTCCAGATAATCAGCCTCGTCAATCTCCACTCCGCCATCTCTGCCAGCCTCAAGCTTCTCTTAATCATTTGACTGCTCCATTTCACTACCCCGGTCCTGCCATCTTCGATATTCTTACTCATCTCTCTTCCCACTGCGCTGGAATTTAGCCGCTACCGGGACGGACACAAGGCCAGCCCTGCGATATGCTGCCCCCCCCCGCCGGCACCGGCGCTATTTCCCGGCTGTGTTTCTTGGATAATGACCTCGCCGGCAGGTAGATCTGCCTGCCCTCGACACCCCTCCTCATTTATGGGTCGACTAAATC
>JBEGMZ010000347.1:0-2973 GCA_041182745.1 Acidobacteriota bacterium | reverse complement strand
GACCAAGATCGAATCACGACCGATCGTCGGCCGTCCCTGGGAATACAGTTTCTACCTCGACTTTCTTGGTCACACGGGTGAGGATCGCGTCCGCCACGCGCTCGATCATCTGCGTGAGTTTGCCACCGGGGTCAAGGTGCTCGGTTGCTACCAGCGCGCGCCAAGCGCACCTGACCAGTAATCTTTAATTAAGTTACTCAATGGCCTCTCAATGGCCGCTCCAATGGGCCCGTCTGCGTTTCGCGAAGACTGCCCAAGCCGATTTTTCCAAGCCTGTTTACGGCTTCACAACAATTTCAGGAGAAATGAAAGATGATCATTACACTTAAGACAGACGCGACCCAGGCCCAGATCGATCATATCTGCGAACTGGTTCGCAATTTTGGTTATGTTCCGCATAAGATCGAAGGCACAGAACGGACCGTCATTGCCGCCGTCGGTCCCGGTGACAAGAAAGAGCATATCGAGCACATCAAGTCGGCCGATGGCGTGGAGGAGGCCTTCCCGATTCTCCAGCCGTTTAAGCTGGTCAGCACCGAGGTCAAGAAGGAACGCACGGTGGTCAAGGTGGGCAACATCTCGATCGGCGACGGCGGCTTTGTCGTCATGGCCGGTCCGTGCTCGGTCGAGGGGCGTGAGCAGATGATGACCACCGCCGAGTCGGTCGCCAAGTCGGGGGCGCACATCCTGCGTGGCGGAGCCTACAAGCCGCGCACCTCCCCCTACGATTTTCAGGGGATGGCTGAAGATGGCCTGAAGCTCCTCGCCGAGGCCCGCGAGAAGACGGGCTTGAAGGTGATCACGGAAGTTCTCGATACAGGCGACGTCGACCTGGTCAGCCAGTATGCCGATATCATGCAGGTTGGCGCCCGTAACATGCAGAACTTCACGCTGCTCAAAAAATTGGGGGAGATCTCCAATCCGGTGCTCCTGAAGCGTGGCCTTTCGGCGACGATCAAAGAGTTCCTGCTCTCGGCGGAGTATATCGTGACCCACGGAAACCCGAATGTCATTCTCTGTGAACGGGGAATCCGGACTTTTGAGACGGCCACGAGAAACACCCTCGATCTGGCCGCCGTCCCGCTCCTCAATGAGCTGACCCACCTTCCGGTGGTGGTCGATCCCAGCCACGCGACCGGCAAACGGAGCCTCGTCCGGCCGCTGGCCAAGGCGATCGTCGCGGTCGGGGCAGATGGCATCATGACTGAGGTCCATCCCAATCCCGAGCAGGCCTGGTCAGACGGTCCGCAGTCACTCCGGCTTGAAGAGTTCGCGCTGATGATGAAGGAGATTGAACCGTACCTGGCCCTCAGAAAGTAAGGGTCAGCACGGCAGCGTACCCGGGCAATCCATTAAGCAGCAACGGCTGAAAAGTATGGGTTGCCCGGGCACTCCTCACGTGTCAATATGGTTGCTGTCAGTTGGTTATATCAGCAGGCAGCTTGAAACGTCTCCGGGATCGTTCTGGCTCCAGAAAACAAGCTTTGCCTGAAAATAGATGGCGCCAGAAAGCAAGTTTTGGATGAAAGTAAAGAAGACCGCCCTCATCATCAGCAATAATGAGAAGCAGTACTGGATCACCCAGAAGCAGTTCTGGAATATGGTCCGCGAGGGGGTTGTCGTCCAGACTGGCGATTTTCCACTCACCGGACGCTTTCGCGGACGAGACGACCAACTTTTGATCACCATTCAGCACACGGTACTGAACAAGGCCACCCCCCACCACACCAGCGAGGTTATGAGCACCTCCCGCTTCAAAAAATCGAAACGCTAAGCGGTCAGCCACAGAGCACCGCGCCACCATTGACATTGAGAATCTCCCCAGTAATGTGGCGGGCCAGCTCGGAGGCCAGAAAGATGATCGCTCCGGCCACGTCCTCCGGCGAAGCAACCCGGCGGAGCGGAATGGCCCCAATGATCCTTTCCCACTGAAGTGGATCACCGTGGAGAGCCTGTGAGACCATCTCAGTCTCAACCCATCCCGGAGCCACACAATTAACGCGAATTCCCGCGGGGCCAAGCTCAGTCGCCAGCGACTTGGTCAGACTGATCACTCCCCCCTTGGCGGCGGCATAATCGCCATGACCGGCCTCGCCACGCTGACCAGCGGTCGAGCTAACGGTGATGATCGAACCTGCCCGTTGCGGCGCCATAATTCGGGCCGCCTCACGGCAGACATAGTAGACTCCGTCGAGATTGACCTGCCGGGTTCGTTCCCACTGTGCATCGGGAAGATCGGTCAACGGGCAGTCTTCGGGTGGCCATACCCCGGCATTGGCGACGACCACATCGATGCGGCCAAAAACCTCGCTGGACCGGACAAAGAGCGCGGCGACTTCGCTCGCCCTGGCCATATCGGCCGGGCATAGAAATGACCGGGCACCGAGTTCTTCGACCGCCGCGGCAACCGCCAGCGCCGCCTCGCGACGCTCGAAGAAGTGGATAATGACCCCCGCGGCGCCTGCCCGCGCGAAGTGGAGGGCCGCCGCCGCTCCGATCCCCCGCGAGGCGCCCGTCACCAGAACAATTTTCCCTTTCATATCGATCATATCTTTTGCCAATTCCTCTAATGTTATGTCATGATTCCTTTGGCCAGAATCGCATGCCCCGTTGACGATGATCAAATGACACGTCGGGATTCTGGAACCCCCGATAGGTGTCCCGGGACTGCCATCAGAGCTTTCAGCCCCCGTAGCTTTGCCGGTAGCCGACAAAATTAGCTCACACGCTGGTAGCGCTGACTATGAAAAGATGCCCTAATTGCAAGTCTGACGTTATTGACTGGCATTCATACTGCCCCGAGTGCATGTTTCACATTCCCTCGTATGGGTCGCCGGAGCGACCGACCTCCGCCTACCGGAGCAAGGTCGATCGGAGCTGGACCACCTGGGTGTTGATTGCCGGTTTCATTGTTGGTTCCGGACTGTTGGTACGGACCATCGAGTGGAAAGAGCTTGGCCACCTGCTCCAGGG
>JBEGMZ010000346.1:0-8139 GCA_041182745.1 Acidobacteriota bacterium | reverse complement strand
TAATGAAAAGGGTTACGGAACAGAGTCAGCGCCGCGCAGCCAGGCTTCAACAATACTCAGTCCCGAGCGTCTATCGTGTAACAACCGCTGATGGTAAGGTCCGTGCCGAAGTCGAAGCAATACTGAGCTACCGCGCTCCTGGCGCTAAAGAGTTCAGGATCATCTCAGAGAGGGGCTCGGAGACAGTCCGCAACCGTGTCTTCAGACCATTGATGGAGGTCGAGATCGAGACCGCCGCCGGACGGAACCAGCACGAAGGTTCGCTCAGTCCGGCCAACTATGATTTTCAGTCTGCCGGAACCGAGACGATCGACGGCTACCCGTGCTTTGTCCTTCTCGCCATTCCAAAACGGGCCGATAAGTATCTCTTTCGGGGGCGCATCTGGGTTCACATCTCAGACTTTTCGATCGTCCGGATCGTCGGTCAGCCGGCACGCAATCCATCTTTCTGGATCAGCCGGGTCGAGTTTGTCCGAAGTTACCAGAAGATTGGTGATTTCTGGCTTCCGGCCCGCAACGAATCGCAGACCCAGGTCAAATTTTTTGGGCGCAATGTGCTGACGATCGATTATGGCCGCTATGAGATCTCACAGACGGCCAGTGATTCGTAGTCGGGCTGGTCAGCCGGCGTTCGATGCCGATACTCCCGAAGGATCTTCCCATCACGAATGAGAAATGCTCCCGGCATTTGCAGCGGGTCACCAATCGGTCGACCGAAACCAAACCCTCCGGTAATGGCCGCTTTGAATCCACGCACCCAGACCCGCAGGTTGAGCATTTCACTCAATCCGCCACGCTCCAATCCAAACTCTCGATAGAGGATCGCCGCTGGATCGCTGAAGCGGGCGATATCCTCGTTACCCCACCGGGCAAAGAAACTCCCGGCCTGCTCTTCACTGCCCATATGAATGAACGCGACCCGCGTTCCTGTCGCTTCGATCGCTGCCCGCCGCACTTTGACCTCGGCCAGCGTCTCGCGACAAAAGGTTCAGCCGTAATGACGCAGAAAGATTACCAACACCGGCTGTTCTGCTGACATCTCGGCGAGCGTCTCTCCATACTGGTTACGAATTGATCTCATTACTCTACTCCCAGGCACTGTGGGCTTGAATGTCAGTAGGCCGTGGAGCAGCGATCGACATCCCAGCCCACGTCAACAGTATCAGGTCCATCCAGATCAGATCTGATAGAAGCAGATGTACGATCTGGAGCGGGATTGGGGCGTGAAGCAGCAGATTGAGCAGCCCAAGACCCATCTGGATTGTTACGAGGGCGATCAGTCCGCGTGAAAAGTTGGCGGTCCAGCGCCCGGGGCGCTGCAAACGGACGGCAAGCGCAGTCAGCAGCATCATTATCGAGACGACACAGGAGATGATCGGGTGATAGATTCGGAGTCGTACCAGAATGTGGGCCGTCGGTGAAAGATCCTGGCGCAACCCTTCCACCACGGATGTAACCGGAAAGAGCGTCGCCCCGAGCGCGCTGATTGCCCCACTAACGCCAAGGACGAGCGTGGCGACAATCGTCAGCAGACAGTAGAAGCGCAACCTCCCCTGTCCGGCCAACTTCAGTCTCTGGTCAGTCGTCGCCACCCACGCCGTAAGCGTGAGACAGGCCAGCAGAATAAAGGTATTGAGCAGGTGCGCTCCCATCCACCATGCCCGCGCAACCGACTTGTTGAGTGCCACATACTCGAAGAGCACCAAGCCTGCCCCCACCAACGCTTCCGTCAGCATGAAGAAGAGCGACAACCCTGCCAGCAGCCGCACCGGGTGCCTCTTCGCATAGACTCGAAAGGCAAAGAGCACCAGCGCAACTACCAGGAGCAGTGCCACACCGCTTGTCAATCGATGTGAAAATTCGACTATCGTCGCGATCGTCGGTGTCCGCGGCACCACTTCGCCGTTGCAGAGCGGCCAGTGGCTTCCACACCCGGCTCCGGACCCACTCGCCCTAACATAGGCGCCCCAGAGAATGACCAGCAGGTTGTATCCCGTCACCAGCCACGCATATCTTGAAAATCTACTCATACAAATTTCCCGCCTCACCGTTTCTCAATCGTTGATTATATGCCGCCGGCCGGATATCGGTCGATTACCGAAGCCCCTGATCAGTGTTGACGTTTGCGGAACTCTGCCGCCTCGGCGCTGATCAGCCTCCGCTCATCCTCGCCAATCCGGCTCAGGCCAAGCACCGCCGGACCCAGGCGCGGATTGGCACGCAGCTCGGTTTCATGTTCCAACAGAAAGTTCCAGTAGAGGTAGTTGAAGGGGCAGGCGTCACGACCTGTACGCTGCTTTGGGTTGTAACGACACCCCCCGCAGTAGTCGCTCATTCGATTGATGTAGTTGGCCGAGGCGACGTAGGGCTTTGTCGCGGTTCGGCCGCCATCGGCGTTCAGCCCCATCCCGATCACGTTCGGTAGCACCACCCAGTCGAAGGCGTCGATATAGACGGCGTTGAACCAGTCGGAAACTTCACGTGGGTTGACCCCGCTGAGCAGACAGAAATTGCAGAGAATCATCAACCGCTCGATGTGATGCGTGTAGCCATCCCTCAGTACCCGCGCGATCACCTGCTGCAAGCAGTTCATATCCGTCTCTCCATTCCAGAAGAGGTCTGGCAGGGAACCTTGACATTGCCAGTGATTTGCTGATGCCAGAGCCGGCATCTGCTGCCAGTACTGCCAGTAGATGAACTCTCGCCATCCCAGAATCTGCCTGATGAACCCCTCAACGGAGTTGATTGGAGCCCTGCCCTGCTGGCAGGCATCTTCTGCGGCCCGGATTGCAGAGAGTGGATCGAGCAGTCCCAGGTTGAAGTAGGGTGAGAGCAGTGAATGGAAGAGCGTCGCCGACCGACTGGTCATGGCATCTTCGTATGGACCAAATTTGTCAAGTCTTCGGCTGATGAACTGATCCAGGGCCTCTTGTGCCTGCGCCCTCGTGACCGCCATTCTGAAACCGACGGTGCTGCCCACCCCGCCCTCTTCACGATCGATCTCCTCCATCACCTTTCGAGTTATCTCATCCGGCTCCCAGCCATCCGGATCAGGCAACTCCAGGCGCGCCGGCAGAGGCTTGCGGTTCTCTTCATCAAAGTTCCACTTACCTCCGGTGGGCGTTCCATCTTCTTCCAGAAGTACCCCGAAATGGCGTCGCATCTCACGGTAAAAGTTCTCCATCACCACCCTCTTTCCCCCAGCTGGTGATGGATATGGATTGAACTGCCCGGTCAGGAACTGGGTGTTGGACACGATCGTGACCTGTGTCGACCCGTTTCCGACGCTCTTTGCAATCTGTGGGATCTTATTTTGCTGGAAGGTTCTGGCCGTATACTCGCTCGCGGCCATCAGGTAGAGCTTCTCCGGCGCTACCCGCTGCAGGTGGCCGATCAAACCGGCTGAGATCGATTCGGCCTGCCGATAATCGACAGCGTAGCCACTACGCCGCAGCTCTTCGGCATAGTGGCGCATCGCGCTCAACACCAGAACCAATTTCTGGCGATGGTAAGGAAAATGCAATTGCCTGGCGCGACTTTCGATCAGAACGATCTCAATTCCATCGCGACCAAACTCAAGCTCTGCTTCCCTGACTGCCGGGTGCCCGGCGAGCAACTGGTCTCCTGTAATCCAGACCGATGCCCGCCGTCTCATCGGCCTAGAGCTCGCGCGGGCTCGTGTACTGCTCATAGTGGCGGAAGGGCTCCACCCCTGGGACGAAATCGTACTTTGTCTCCGGTGCACGTTCCTCGAGCTTGACCACCTCAACCGCTTCAATCAGCAGCCGGTCGAAGCTCTCCAGTGGACTCCCGTTCCGCAGACACGCCCTCACGTGCGTCCGCACGACCTCGTCAACCTTTGCTTTCTGCTCTGTTGTGAGCTTATTCAACATTTTGATCGTCTGATCTGAAATCTTATTGTTTATCATCTTTTCCTCTCCTCTTCTCCTGCTTTCGCTTCTTCTCCCCCTGCCTTTTCCCCTGCCGGACCAACTCTGATCTTACCTGAACCTCTGATCTTACCTAACCCTATGATCTTACCAGCGACCTTACCAGCGACCTTACCAACGACCTTACCAGCGATCTTGCCCTCGATCTTACCTGAGCCAAGTTAAGCTTTTCACAAGGTTAGTTAATACTCTACAACATTTTCAAATTGGTTTCATTTTTACAACGTGAGTATTTTTTACCCACAATTTACGAATCCCTGCTGATAAAAGTGTGGTAAGTAGTTATCTTCAGCAACCTCTCACCTGCTTCTGACCGAGCCGAGACCGCCATCGATGCCAATTATCTGACCGGTAACCCAACTCTGGGCAGGATCAAGAAGCCAGTCGAGCCCGGAGGCGACCTCATCAGCCTCACCGATACGACCGAGCACGTGCATGGCAGTTGAAGCCTTGAGTGCAGCGTCATTGCCGGTTATGCGGCTGGCGAGCGGGGTCCGGACAAGACCCGGGGCGACAGCGTTGACGCGGATGCCACGAGGACCGTAGGTGGCAGCGGCAGAGAGGACGAGGCCATTTATGGCGCCCTTTGCAGCGGCGATAGCCTCGTGATTGGCAAGGCCGATTCTGGAGGCGGCGGAGGAGACAAGTACGATCGACCCGCCAGTCTGGGTCATGGCCTTGGCCGCCGCTCTGGTCACAGCGAAAGCGCTGCCGAGGTTGGTGTTGATGACCGCGGCCCACTCCAACTCGGACGTGAGATGGACCGGTTTGAGCAACAGCGAACCAACACAGTTGGCAACACCGTCAACTCTGCCAAATCGCTCGACTGCAAATTCGATTGCCGCATCGACGTCGGCAATGCTGGTGGCATCTGCAACTCGCGTCTCCGCGCCGATTTCAGCAGAAAGATTGTCCAACTTCTCCGCATTCCTGCCAACGAGCAGGAGTCGTTGAGCTCCTATACGCCGCGCCACCCTCCTTGCGAGTGCTGACCCAACGCCACCCGTCGCACCAAAAATGACGTATGCTGGCTGCTCCATCATCTCAATCCTACTTATTGTTAAATACTTATCGTTAAATGTTTAAGCGGCGACCGACGGATTCACTCCCTTTCGGCCGCCGCAACTCTAATTCACCACTGCCAAGTTATTACTTGGGCAGGATGACTGAGTCGATGACGTGGATCACGCCATTGGTGCAGGCAATGTCGGTCTTGACGACATTGGCGTTGTCGATCATCACCTTACCGCCCTTGACCGTAACCTTGGCTGAAGATCCCTGGACCGTCTTCGCCTCCTTAAGCCCGACCACGTCCTTTGCCATCACATTTCCGGCAACGACGTGGTAGAGAAGAACCTTCTTCAGGGCTTCCTTATCGGCCAGGAGGCTGTCGAGGGTAGCCTTCGGCACTTTGGCGAAGGCTTCGTCGGTCGGGGCGAAGACAGTGAAAGGACCAGCACCCTTGAGGGTCTCAACCAGACCTGCCGCCTTAACCGCTGTAACCAGCGTATTGAAGCTTCCGGCACCGACTGCGGTGTCGACAATATCTTTCTTGTCAGGATTGGCTACGACTGGCATCGCCAACAGCGCAATCATCATTAACATCGGTAATTTAGTTCTAAACATTGTTCCTTCTCCTGTGTCTCTCTTCTGACGTTATTTGATCTGACTTTATTTGAAATCTGCTGTCCAAAAATTGTGCCGCCTGTTTGTTGCTCTTCAGCAACCACAATCTCAACAACCCCAACGCTATTTTAAACAGCTCTAACATTACTTTCTGGCATATCCTTGGACAAGTGAAGAGTATCAGCTGTTCAACTTTTGTCAAGATATATCTCTTTACAAAACCTTACTTTTTCTGTTCACAAAGTATCCGAGAAGATGAATGGTTTGACAGCCTCTGGACAAAACTTCTACGATTGATCTCGGCTGGAAAAGGGAGGGATAGTTTATGGCGCGGCGACAATTTAGTATGGAGACAGAGATACCGGCGACACCGGAGGCCGTCTTTGCGTGGCATGAGAGTGCTGGAGCAGTCGAGAAGCTGACTCCGCCGTGGGAGAAGGTGGAGATGGTTGAGCGGGCGGAGAGCCTGAAGGTGGGAACCAGGGTGGTGTTCAGGGTGGCAATGGGGCCATTGCGGCAGCGCTGGGTGGCGGAGCATATCGAATATGACCCGCCGCGACTCTTTACCGACATCCAGCGGGAAGGGCCCTTCAGCTACTGGTGTCACCGCCACCGCTTTGAGCCAACCGGGCACGGAACGACAAGAATGATCGACGAGATCGAGTATGAGTTGCCGCTCGGACTCCTCGGTGACCTGTTTGGAGGAGCCTTCACAAAAGGCAAATTGCAGCGGATGTTCGACTATCGGCACCGCGTCGTGCTCGATCACTTCAGATCGTTGAAGGGGTAACCGTGTCGATACTTAACCTGGACAAGGTCAGAAAACGTTATGATGGAGGTGAGACCCCGGTAGAAGCGGTCCGCGGAGTGACGATGCGGCTTGAACGCGGTGACTTTGTGGCGCTGATGGGCCCATCTGGTTGTGGTAAGTCGACCCTGCTTCACCTCTGTGGAGCGATGGATCGACCAACCGAAGGGGAGCTGTCGATTGCCGGAACCGACATCCGTCAGCTTGGTGATGACCAGCTGACATTGCTACGGCGTGAGCGGCTGGGGTTTGTCTTCCAATTCTTTAACCTGCTTCCCACCTTAACGGTTCTTGAGAATATCGAACTGCCACTGCTGCTTGGAGGCGCATCGGCTGTCGAGTCTGAGCGCCGGGCACGGGAGCTGGCGGAGAGGGTTGGCCTTGGCCATCGAGCGCACCATTATCCTCCGCAGATCTCAGGGGGTGAGATGCAGCGTGCCGCAATTGCCCGGGCCGTGATTCACCAGCCAGTGCTGTTGATTGCCGATGAGCCAACCGGAAATCTCGACTCAGAGAACGGTGCCATCATTCTCGCGCTGCTGCGTGATCTTAACCGCGATCTGGGATTGACCATCCTGATGGCCACTCACAGCACCGAGACTGCGGCCATAGCCGGTCGGTTGTTGATGATGCGTGATGGTGTGCTGTTAGCCGGACAGTAACCAAAGCCCTGGCCTCAACGTCAAATCGGAGCCCGGCCGTCCGATCGATCATTGGTCTTGAAATGAAACTATTCAATCGGTTCATCATCCGCCACCTTCTCCGCGAGAAGTGGAGATCCCTCGCCACCATTACCGGGATTGCACTGGGGATTGCGGTCGTTCTGGCGATTCAGATGACCAATGCCAGCTCACTCCGAGGATTTGAGAAGGCAATTGAGACGGTCTCCGGACGGGCATCACTAGAGATCGTCGGCTCCGGCCTCGGACTTGATGAGCAGCAGGTTGCAGATCTTGGATGGCTGCGCAGTTTTGGCCAGGTCACACCAGTCGTTGATGGCGAAGCAGAAGCAGCGTTAACAGATGGCCGGCACGAGACGCTGCGCGTCCTTGGAGTCGATATTCTCAGGGATCGTCCTTTTCGGGACTATAATTTGATGGAGTTTGGTGGTCGCAGTCCGACTCCGCAGCAATTTCTGGAGCTGCTGATAGATCCGAAGGCGATTGTGCTCACCGAGAAGTTTGCGCGGCGTCACGGATTGAAGACCGGTGACGAAGTTGAGCTGACATTTGCTGATCGGGCCGGACGGTATAGTATTCGGGGGCTGCTGCTTGATGAGGGGCCGGCGCGGGCAATCGACGGCAATTTCGTATTGATGGACATCGCCGCGGCGCAGTGGGCCTTGGGGAGACTGGGGAGGCTCGATCGCCTCGAGGTTCTTCTCCCGGATCGTGAGAGTATTGGGTCAGCCGAGGGAGAGATTCGGAGTCGGCTTCCGGCTGGAGTTGTCGTCCAGCGCCCGGCGAGGCGCGGCACACAAGTTGAGAAGATGCTCGAGGCCTTTCATTTCAATCTCGCCGCACTCTCGTACATTGCGCTGCTGGTCGGTCTATTCCTGATATACAACACCGTCTCGATCTCGGTGATTACACGGCGGGAGGAGATCGGAACCTTGCGGGCGGTTGGCGTAACGAGAGGGCTGATTCTGAGGCTCTTTCTGGCCGAGGCGGCACTTCTGGCCTCGATCGGGTGTCTACTGGGCCTGGCACTGGCGCGAATCCTCTCCTCAGGTGCGGTAAGACTGACCGCGACAAC
>JBEGMZ010000345.1:0-20406 GCA_041182745.1 Acidobacteriota bacterium | reverse complement strand
GGTCACGTTGCGGCGGATCTGACGGCCGCTGGGGTGGCAACCTGGAATATCGAGTATCGGCGGCTGGGTCAGGAGGGTGGTGGCTGGCCCGGAACCTACCAGGATGTTGCCAGCGCGGTCGATCATCTGCGAGAGTTGGCGAAGACGTATGCGCTCGATCTGGATCGAGTTGTGGTGACGGGCCATTCGGCCGGGGGGCATCTTGCGCTCTGGGTCGGCGGACGTAAGTCGATCCCGGTTGAGAGTGAGCTCTACCGTCCGAACCCGCTGCCTGTGGTCGGTGTCGTGCCGCTCGCCGGCCTGACCGACCTGACACTGACCGGGACGGCCTGCGACGGGGAGGTTGCGCGAATGACCGGTTCAGTGGCGAGTCTTCAACAGACCTCACCAGTCGAGATGCTCCCACTTGGTCTTCCGGTCACGATCATTCAAGGCGGAGCTGACGAGCCTGTTCCGCCGGTTCAGGCGACCAGCTACTATGAAGCCGCACGAAGGAAGGGTGATTCCCCCCGTCTCTGCCTGTTTCCGGATGCTGATCATTTTGTCATCGTTGACCCACGATCAGCTATCTGGCCCCAGATCAGAACCGAGATTCTCGCACTGGCCGGGATTGCTGAGCCTTCTCGGGAGTGGCCTTGCGGGCGGGCCGTAGCCGCAGGGTAGGTGAGAAAGAGTACCTGTCTTTTACTATGCTGAATGAGATTGAAGTTGCCATAAGAATCCACAGGAGGAAAGTTGATGAAATCTGACAAGCCTGAGAACGGTCTTGACCGTCGCTCATTGCTCAAATCGGCGGTTGCCGCCTCGGTTGGGATGGCTGGCGTTGAGAGTGGCGTCGCGGCACCGGTCGACACCGACTCGGCCATTCCCTCCGGAGCGCAGCAGGCTCCGCGTCGAACGACCGTTCGTGAGAAGGTCAAAATTACAAAGCTGGAGACATTTCTGGTCAAACCGCGCTGGCTCTTTCTGAAGATCCATACCGATGCCGGGGTAGTTGGTCTTGGTGAGCCGGTTACAGAGGGGCGGGCCCGAACCTGTGCCGAGGCCATTCGCGAAATGGAGCCCTACCTGGTAGGCAAGGACCCGCGCGATGTGACCCATCACTGGCAGGCGATCTATCGGCATGCCTTCTATCGTGGTGGCCCGATCCTGACCTCGGCTCTGAGCGGCATTGATCAGGCGCTCTGGGATATCAAGGGTAAGCTGCTTGGTGTGCCGGTCTACGAGCTGCTTGGGGGACCGACCCGCCAGCGCATCCGGGTCTATGCGCACGCCGGGACACCGGAGCTGGTGCGCGAGAAACGAGCCCAGGGCTTTACCGCATTCAAGACTGGTCCGGCGCGGCTCAATGGTCGTTATGCTCGCATTGTCGAGAATAAGGCCTGGATCGATAACGCCGTCGCCAAGTTTGCCGAGCTGCGTGAGATCGTGGGCAAGGAGGGTGACATCGGGATCGATTTTCACGGTTCAGTTCCGCCAGCGACGGCCAAAATACTGATGAAGGAGCTCGAACAGTTTCAGCCCTTCTTCTACGAAGAGGTGATCAACTGCCAGGATGTCAATCTGATGGCGGAGATGGCAAAGACGACTCACATCCCGATTGCGACTGGCGAGCGGATCTTCACCAAGTGGGGATTTCGCGAGATTCTCGAGAAGGGGGCGGCGACGATTCTGCAGCCGGATCTCTGCCACGCCGGTGGGATAAGCGAGGTGAAGATTATCGCCGGGATGGCTGAGGCCTACTATGCCTCGATTGCACCGCACAATCCGCTGGGTCCGATCTCGCTTGCCGCAGGTCTCCACATTGCCGCATCGATACCAAACTTCCTCTGCCAGGAGCAGGTTAGCCTGGGTGAGGGGTACATCAAGAACCCATTCAAGGTTCGTGATGGCTACGTCGATCTTCCCACTGCTCCCGGGCTCGGGATCGAACTTGACGAAGAGGCGATGAAGGATAAGCTAGGTCACGACTGGCGCAATCCGGAGACCTACGATCCGGATGATGGATCGGTGACCGACTGGTAAGGCCTTCACTAAACGAAGAAGCGTGACAACGACCGGGCTCGACAGCCGATCCGCGATAGATTCGCTGGCTGGCTGTCGAGCCCACACTTTGTATCAACCAGCCGGATTATGGTCGCTTTGTTACCGCTTCCTGCGTCGCCATCCGGCGATGGCTTCGTTCGAACTCCGCTGGTGAATCGAGTTCTTCCGGTTCTCCTGTTCGGCTGATCAGGCGTACTTTCGTCGGATCGAAGAGGCGTGCATCGACTGGCAGGCAGTCGTAAGGCGTAAAGTCGGGGGTGCTGGTGAAGAGTTCGCGCAGGTCGGTCGCTGCGGCATCGTACTGGTTGAGGGGTTGCCAACCGAGAATCAGGAAGATCGTCTTCAAGATCCCGGCGATGCTGCTATGTCCGGTCATGGCGTAGCCACGTTTCGCGTAAGGGCTGATCATCAGAAGAATGCTGCGGTGGGCGTCGACACTGTCACGACCGTCCTGGGCATCATCCTCGGTCACAAATATTGCCATCTCCTTCCAGAATGGAGTACGTGAGAGAAACTCGACCACCTTGCCGAGGGCAAAGTCGTTGTCAGCAACGAAGGAGGCCCGGTAAGGATAGCCATCCTCCGGGCGCTCCTTCGCCGTGTGGTCGATCGGGAGGTAGATGTTCATAAAACGCGGCATCGGTTCGCGGCCACTGAGGAATCGGGATTCAAAGTCACGCCGGAACTGTTGCAGCCGGTACTGGTCGGAGATATTGGTATTGTACGTAGGAAAGTCACGCGCAGTATTCTCCAGCAGCACCTGCGGAATCGGGTAGTTGACGGGGAGGCGCGCGCCAGTGGGAATGAAATCGGCCTCCTCTTCGATTCCTCCAAGCTCGAAGCCTTCTCCATAGTTGCGGAAACTGAGACCGGCCCGGTGGAGATGTTCCCAGATCGAACCCGATTCAAGGTAGTCTTCCGGGTGGATCGAGGAGGCGGAGCCAGTAAAGGTTAGTCGACCGGGTGCCTGGTTGGTTGGACGAAAGTCGCGATGTCCACCATAGGCTGCGGCAAGGCTCGTCTCGACCCAGGCGTTCGGGTAGACTCCAACCAGCCAGCGGTGGCCATCGGCTGAGACGTCAGAGTCGAGATAGAAATTGTCGCTGAAGCTGAAGCGGCGGGCGAGGGCAAGGTGGTTCGGGGTGACGTTGACCTCGCGCAGAACCGGACGATTCCGCGCGTCGAAGATGGTTGCCTGCTCGCCATAATTTGCGAGGCTCGGCTCACCAGCCAGTTGGCGACCGGTGCTGTCCCTCCCCATCGTTCCAAAAATCTGATCATAGGTTCGGTTCTCTTTGGTGATGAAGACCACGTACCTGATCTGCCGGCTGGGTGTCCCGTAGTCGGCCGGAATGACTGCTGCGTCGAGTGGGGTCGCTGGTGGCAGTTCGAAGCCGTTGTTGCGAATAACCTGCCAGGTATCAGATCTGAGTATGTGATCAGCCGGGATGTCGATGATCGAGACAACTCCTTTCTGCAGGGCAGCGACGGCGGTCCCTTCCGGACCGGGCTTGAATCCCGGACCGCCATTTGGGCCAGAGCCGTATCCTTTGGCGCTCGCGACGAAGAGTGTTCTTCCATCCCCGCTCACCTTGACCTGTGAGGGAAACCAGGCGGTCGGGATGTGTCCGATGACGCTCAACCTGGTGGTATCGATTACGGCGATGGAGTTGATCCCTGCCTCGGCGACGTAGAGACGCCGCTCATCCGGACTCAGTGCCATACCAAAGGGGATCTGTCCGCGCAGACGTGAGAGAACCGCCAGCTGCGCGGCACTCAGGCGACGTCCAAGGCGGCGCTGCCGATCGACCACTTCGTTCAGAATGTTGAGTTCAATGGTTGCGGCCGTCCGGCCGGTCACCGCATCGATCACGGTCACGCTGTCGTTGTTCGCATTGCTGACAAAGACATTTCTTCTCCCGGCAACGACGCCGCTGGGGCTTGACGCGCCGACTACCTTCCATCCGGCGCTGGTCGAGCCGATCAGCCGGCCGGTCTTTGTGCGGGCTCCAGGTCGCAGACGTCCGGCCGGATCGATCTCGTAGCTCCAGAGCGAGGCGGCGTCCGGATGGTTCGGGTCTCCGAGGCCGGCCACCGCCTTGCCCTCGGCAGTCACCCCGTCGACAGCTTCGCGCGAGGGAAATCCAAAGGGTGGGAAGGAGAGACCGGTCGCCCCCGGATTACGTGCATCGTAGCCTTTGATGAGCGAGTAGCGAAAGACGCCGGCATTGGTCACATAGAGCCTCTTCCCATCCGGAGCGAGCGCGATTGAGAAGGGGGCGCGTCCGGTAGGCTGGCTCTCGATCACGGACTGCTTCACTGGATCAACGACGACCACCCGGTAGTTTGCCTGATCCAGTACGTAGAGCCGTCTGCCGTCAGGGGTCAGCGCCAGTTCTCCGGTGAAGCTGTCGCTAAAGCCGGCCGTATTGAGCTCGATGGTCGCTACTCTTCGCCCTTCAATCAGGTCGAAGACAAAGACCACCCCCTGGTTACCACTCGACGCATAGAGGGTCCGGTTGTCGGGAGCGATCGCCACCCCCATAAAGACGGATCGAAACTCGTCGTCATCGTCATCCGGGATCTGCTTTCCACGGTATCGTTCACGCTCGGCCTTGATCTGCGTCAAAGTGGGCTGGGAGCTCTCCACACCATTGATGACTGAGATGGCGAAAGGCTCGGTTCCATTGCAGGAGGCGACCAGGGTTCTCCCGTTCGGGCTCAGGGTCAGCCCGTACGGATGGGCAGCGACGCGGACCTGTCTCCCCCGAGGCGTCAGCACTCTGCCGTTTGGCAGCACCGGACCGCCTGGATCGTTCGTCGCCTTCAACGCGCCAGCCGGCGCACTCATTCCTGCCAGTCGTACTTCCATCCTCCGCGCCGCCGAAAGCAGGATTGACGCTCCCAGCAGCACCGATATAACGGCAACTCTTCCTCGACTCATGTTCAATTCACCGCCCTGTTTAATGGTTTTCCGATCCTAACCGACTGTCCTCGATGCTGATAATAACGAACTGGAGCAGGTGCTCTCTTCTCGGGCGCAGGATAGCGGCCACCCAATGCCTCCTGCCTCGAGAGCGTCGAATCATCCAGCTTCACTGCCATTGTGCCCGCTGCAGCTGGCTTTGAACCTCTCAAGCGAGTGAGCAACCTCACGCGCCAGATTTTCACAGAGCAGGGTTGGATCGCCAGTCTGAGTCTTAAGGCGAAGATCGCGCTCGAAGACCATGCGACCCAGCGGCGCACTATCCTCACCGAGCAGCGGGATCGATATCTGCCACGCCAGGTCGGGTTCAGCCAGACTCGAGCCCCGCCACCTGTGTCTGGTGTTGGAGGCAAATATCTCAAGACTGACAGACTCAAACTCAGCGAGGAGTTCAAATCGCGAGAGGGCCGCGACAATCTCCTCGCTGTTATTGGCTTGCTGGAGATCAGCGGTGATCCTTCGGAGGTGGATATTGGTCGTCAGCGTCCGTCGTCGCAGATGGAATCCGCGTCGGATCTGCTGTCCAAACTCGGCGAACTCAGGGTAACGCAGGTGCTGAACTCCGATAATCACCCCGACCCCGATTATGAAGAAGACCAGCGCGCCGATGTTGCGCTGTGGATTGAGGAGCATCAGTCCGAAGAGGGAAAAGAGGGCGCACACTCCATAGAGGACGATCGCTGCCTGGCGCTGGGTCAGTCCACGATCGAGCAGGCGGTGATGAATGTGGCCCCGGTCACCTGCGAGTAGTGGGGCGCCGCTCAGAAATCGCCTGAGCAGCGAGAGCCCCGCCTCGGTTACGGGTAGTCCAAAGGAGACCAGTGGGATGGCGATCGCGACCATCGTCGATCCCTTCTGGGAACCGGCCAGTGACAACGCCGCCGCCATGAACCCAAGAAAAAGACTGCCGGAATCTCCAAGGAAGATGGTTGCCGGATTGAAGTTGTAACGGAGAAAGCCGAGCACCGCTCCGAGGAGCGAGACGGAGAGAAGGCTGATCTCCGGATTCCCCTGGGCGATTGAAAAGACAAGTATCGAGAGCAGCGCAAAGATCGAGGCACCGGCGGCCAGTCCGTCAATCCCGTCAATCAGGTTGAAAGCATTGGTGATCAGGATCACCCAGAAGGTTGTCAGGAGGAAGCTGACCACCATCGGCAGTTCCCAGTAACCTCCAAGCGGAGACGAAAGATGGTCAATTCGAAAACCACTGCCGAAGAGAGAGGTGGCGGCGATCGCCTGAAACAGCAGCTTGACGGGGGCACTTGCCCCACGGAAGTCGTCATAGATCCCGAAGGCAAAGATGAAGGCTGCCGGGATCAGTAACGCCACGATGCGGGGGAGATTGCTCGCAAAGATTTCGCCAAGAAGGTTACCCGCAAGCGGGACGAGACTCAGCGACAAGAGAAAGGCGAGGAAGATCGCGATTCCGCCAAGCCGGGGCGTCGGCGCGGCGTGGATGTGCCGACCATCATCAGGGATGGCCAGCGCTCCCCACTCGCGCGCCTTGCGTCTCACGGTTGGCGTCAGGGCGAGGGCGCTCAGTGACGAGACGATGAAGAGGACGAGATATGTTCGCATAACGCTTCGAGATACCTCTTCGCCAGCACATTTCTTGCGTAGTTTGTCCGGACAAAGGCCTCACCGGAGCGGCCCATCGCCAGGCGCTCGGCCCGATTGGCACGCAGCCTGACAATAGCCTCGCGGAGGGCGTCGGGATTCTCCGGTTCGATACAGACCCCGGCTCCGGATCGTTCAACCAATTGTGCCGCTTCCCCCTCAACACTGCAAATAATTGGACAACCTGTCCCCATCAATTCAAAGAGCTTTGATGGAAGAACCCGGGTGAAGATCGGCAGGCGCCGGAGCGTGACGAGTCCGATATCACTGGCACGGTAGAGGGCGGGGAGTGTCTCCCGCGGTTGCTCGTTCAGGAAGGTCACATTGCGCAGGCTGGCTCCGGCAGCAAGAGCGAGGAGGCGGGACTTTTCGGCTCCTTCGCCAACGAAGAGAAAATGGATCTCCGGACAGTCCTCGAGCTGACCCGCCGCTGCCAGCACAACCTCGAGAGCGTGCGACAGACCGTGCGTGCCGATGTAGGAGACAAGAAAGCTCTCGCGCCAGCCGTGCGCGTCACGGATCTCCGCTGGTCCCTGTCCCCGGAACTCCAGAAAGCCAGGGTCGATGCCGTTCGGAATGACGACGATCTTATTATCAGGAATGCCACGATCAAGCAGATATGGCCGTGTCGACTCGGCGACGACGACAATCAGGGTCGCCGCACGGTAAAGATGCTGCTCGATCTTTTCGAGGATCCCGATAACAAGGCGATTCCTGAGCGCGCCGAGTTCAATTGCCGATTGTGGCCAGATGTCGCGAACCTCGAAGACGAAGGGCACACGCTTCCACCGGCTGAGCAGCCAGGCGGCGACCGCACAGAAGAATTGCGGAGACGTTCCAATCACAACGTCGGGCCGCCCGGTACAGAGTCCACCCAGAATCAACGATGAGAAAAAGAAGGAGAGAAAGTTTAGAATCCGTCTCAGGAATCCCTTGTTGGGGGCGCAGTAGACCCAGGTTCGAAGAAGATCTATTCCCTCGATCCGCTCACGTTTCAACCACATCCCCCGATACTCGGGGCGAATGACGCCGGTCGGATGGTTGGGGAAACCGGTCACCACGGTCACCTCGTGACCAAGCGCTGCCCAGTGTCTGGCATGCTCGTAAGTACGTGCGGCTGGCGCACCCATCTCCGGTGGAAAATATTGGCAGAGAAATGTGATTCGCATCAGGACTGCTTTTCGGGACGGGGCGCCCCGTCGGCACTGTTCCTCCCGTCATCAGCCGGTGAGAGACGAAAGCCGAACGGCGCGCCCGGTGAGCCGGTAAACTGACCAATGATCATCTTACCAGGTTGAGCGAGGCCGAATTCGGGAAAGTACCATCCGTCCGGGCAGCCGTCGCCAGCCTCGATCAGTCGGGTTGACATCCCTCCGGTGATGGTCAGCCGACGAACGACGGATTCGGACCGGAGCCGGTATGATCCATCACCTTCCATCTCTACTTCAAGATCCGGATGAAGATGGAGAAAGGATTCAGCCCTCCGGAATGCTCCGATAATTCGATCAGTGATCGTCCACGTCCCCCCGGTGTCACGATCGATGCAACGTTCGTGGCGCGGTTGTGACCGAGTGAAATGGGTCGCCGTGGCGCGGAAGCTCCAGCCCCCATCGGAAGGGTTGACGATACAGTCGACAATTCGCGCCTTTCCACCCATCCGAAAGGTCGACCAGATCTCCGACTGTTCGAGCCCGTCGATGCTGATTGTGTTGTGGGCCCGCGTGGAGCGGCAGTAGTGGCGAAATTGATCTCCACCGTAGCCGTGAACACCGGTGTCGACAATCCAGGGCCGTCCATCGAGCTGCAGCTCGAAACTGAGCAGATCGCAGTGGGCGTGAGCGGTGTTGTAGCTGACCGATGGTGGACCCGCGTCGATGATCATCTTCTCCTGGCCGTCAATTGAATGCCAGAGATAGTACCCGCTTGACGGAAATTGAGTCGGTGGCCGGTCGAGGCCGGCTCTCGTCAGCCGGCGTGCCGCCTTGATGATCGGCCCGGGTCTCGTCTCTGCCGTGTTGGCTGAATCGTTGAAAAGGGCCAGCCGGCCATCACGATAGCTGAGGGCCTCAAGAAAGTCGGCCATCCGTGAGATCCGATCTTCGACTGCCGCTGGAACCGGGTGACCAAAACGTCGCAGCAGGGCGACACACTCAACTACGTCGGCCAGGGTCTGGGCATGGTACATCGGCGCCCGCTCGAAATGTCCACCATCCGGCAGGAACTGCTCGTCGATCTCACGCCACAGCAGTTGGCTGCCCTTATTGATCCAACGGAGATGATCGAAGAAGATTCCGCCGATGAGAAGGGCGCGGACGTTTCGGAAGAGGTGGTTGGCGAGGAGGTGGAGTTCGAGATGGCCGGAGAGAAAGTCCAGTTGCCGCCAGATCGAGCCACGCCAGCGATCGAGGAACCGCCGGTCAGGGTAGTCACGGGCGAGCAGAACATATCCATAGATCCAGTTGACGACCCGCACCGAGACCGGATAGGCCTCCCAACCATCACTCCACCCGGGCTGTGCTCTCAGAATCCAATCCTCGATCAGTCGTTGCACCGGCGCAAAGATTTCCCGCGATCTGTCGTTGGCGGCGTGCCAGGCGGCACCAATTACAAAAGGGAAGTAGTGAAGGTGAAAGTTCCAGAGGTGACTCCCGTGGCGACGATTCCAGTCTGGCGATTCTGAGCTGGTGGCTCCGGATATCTGGCTCAGATCGATCGTCCGGTTGAGAAAAGTGAAACGGCCTTCACGAACCTGCTCGATCTGGTCTGAGACTGTGCGCGGATCAGTGTCAAGATGGAGCAGGTCCTCAGTCAGGACGTTCCGGTACGTTTCAAGCCGCTCGATCGGGACCTCTGGTGCTGTTACCGACTCAGCAGTCCAGCGCCGGGTGAGGATTGGCAGCCGGCGATAGAGCTCCCGCTGAGCGAGTCGAACTGGTCGCCAGAGCAGCTGCTCCCGCCGGAGCGGAGCGAGCGTCCGGATAAGCATCCAAAGGTTCATAACCTCACCGTCTGGCCGGTACGAAGTGACTCTTCAATCGCAAAGGTGGCCCGGGTTGTCACCACCTGACTCGACCACTCGATCGGCATCGGAGTCCCGTTTTGCAATGCGGCAAGGAGGGCTCCGATCTCGCCATCAAAACCTTTGTCCTGGTGACGAGACCGCAACCGGCGACGGCGGCCATTGTGCCACATCTCGAGACTCAGAAAATCGTCGAGTATTGCGATGCGGCCGGCGGCATAGGCCTCGATCCGTTCCTTGCCCGGCCCCGGGTCGCCATTGGCAAAATAGCTGAGCGAGCAGATTGATCCATCTGCAAAGCGCAGATTGGCGCAGAGGGTGTCGGGGCCATCGGGATGGCGTACTGCCTGAACCTCAACCGGATCAGAGCTGGTTAGAAACTGCATCAGGTCGATAAAGTGGCAGCACTCGCCAATGATCCGTCCTCCACCCTCATCTCCCTGGATCCAGCTATCCGGTGGAATGGAGCCGGCATTGATACGGCAGGTGAGCGCGAGTGGACCTGCCGGCGCAAGGTACTGCTTCATCTCGACCAGGAGAGGGGCGTACCGGCGGTTGAATCCGACCAGAATCCGACCACCTGTCGCGGCGACCGCTTGCTCAAGCCCAACCAGTCCGGCCTCATCGATCGCCAGTGGTTTCTCGACGAAGACTGCCTTGCCCGCGCGCACTGCTGCCATGGCCAGACTGGCGTGACTGTCATGCCGGGTGGCAATGACGACCGCATCGATCTCCGGATTGTCAATCACTTCGCGGTAATCGGTCGTCATTGAAGCAAAACCGAAACGCGTACCAACCGCGCTGGCGTTCCGCCCGGTGGCGGTGGCGACCGCCGTCAGCTCGAATTCACGCCGCGCCCGCAGCCGAGGCAGCAGCACGCTCCGCGCAAAGTTCCCGGCTCCGATCATCCCCAGTCGGATTGGCGCGGAGCCACGCCCCGCTCGCCCTGTTCCAATCGGCATCGACCTCACGCTGACTGCCTGTTCGCGCGGTCCAGCGTAGCCCAGAACAACTCCAAGGTATCCTTCATTCGAGCGGCTGGTGATCAGCTCATAGGCCGCCTCCGCCTCTTCAATCCGGAAGCGATGCGAGATCAGCCTCTCCACCTTGACCGCCCCAGTTGCTGTCAGCCGCAGAAACTCCTCCATGTTGCGCCGCTCAGTCCATCTGACATAGCCGATCGGATAGTCGAATCCAAGCTCCTCATACTGACGATCGTAACGCCCCGGACCGTAAGAACGAGAGGGGCGGAGCTGCAGCTCCTTTTCATAGTAGGCCTTTCGCGGGATATTCAGGCCGACGGCACCGACGACGGACACGATTGCCCGGTCACGGGCAATCTCAGCTGCCAGTTCGACCGGATCATTCCCTGCCGCCGCGGCCGTAATGATCACGGCGTCGACTCCCCGTCCGCTGGTCATTCCCCGAACGGCTGCCATCACATCCTGATTTCGGGCAAGAGACTTTTCGGCTCCAAGTTCCCGTGCGAGCCCTATTCGTCCCGGATCCAGATCGATGCCAACCACTCGGCACCCGGCTGCTCGCAGGATCTGAATCGTCAACTGGCCGAGCAGACCGAGGCCGATTACCGCCACGCTCTCCCCCAGTCCGACTTCGGCTGTCCGTACTCCCTGCAAGGCGATCGCCCCGAGGGTGACGAACGCCGCCGCCTCAAAGTCGAGCTCTCCGGGTATCTTCACCGCCAGATTCTTTGGAATAAAGACGGTCTCCGCGTGTGAGGCATAGTTCATCCCGGCGCAGGCTACCCGGTCCCCAACTTGGAACTCGTCCGCTCCGCGTCCGACTTCACGCACCACACCGGCGCAACTGTAACCGAGGGCTAGCGGGGTCTCCAGCCTTGCCCGTACCGTCCGCACCGTGCTGCCGAGTCCGTCCCGCCGAAGCTTGCGCATCACCTGTCGCACGAGGTCGGGGCGCGCTCGCGCCTTGCCGGCGAGCGATCTCCGCGCCAGATCAATCGCCATCTTCTCTGTCCCGGCGCTGATCAGTGATGCGACATTGTCGACGAGAACTCCTCCCGGCTGACAGATTGTCTCCGGTACCTCTTCCACCCTCAGTTCTCCACTGCGAAAATGCTGTATAACCTGCTTCATAAAAAGTCCGGAAACCTCCGCATCGGGAGCGTTCGAGTAATGTATTTACGATACCACGTGTCAAAAATGAGGATGGCGAAGAGCTCATATGAGTTGTCGCGTCGACCGCGACGATGCTCTTCCCGCATTCTGGCGATTGTCGTATGGTCGAAGATCCCTTCACGCCGCACGTAATCGGGGGGCAACAGCTCGTCAAAGTAGTGGTCGAAGCGGTTCCGCATCCACGAACCCAGCGGCAGATTGAATCCCTTCTTTGGCAGTCGTCGATTCTCAGCCGGGATCAGGTCCGTAAATGCCTGTCGCAGGATCTGCTTGTTGCCGTGTCGATTCATCTTCCGATTGAATCTCACCCGAAAGGCGAGTTCAGCCAATGCCGGATCCAGAAACGGAACTCGCAGCTCAAGTGAGCTGGCCATGCTCATCCGGTCTGAATAGGCAAGCAGATTGTCCGGCAGGAAGGTCTCGACATCGAGATAGGAGAAGCGCGTTCCGTCATCCCAGCTTTCCGGATAGAGCGCAAGCCGTTCGGCCAGAATCCGCGACGAGTCGAGTATCGGCTCACCCCGCGGGCGGAGGAGAGAGGCCTTCTGCCCCTCGTCGAGATAGTAGACCCACTTCAGGTACTGTGTCGCCCGATCAGGGTCGAGCCCGCCAAGCAGCGCCCGGATCCGATGAAGCCGTCGATCACCAAAGCGATCACGGAGCGGTCGCAACAGTGTCAGCCCAAGCTCCCTCGTTCCTGGCGGCAGCCAACGCAGCCAGCGCATTGCCTGCACGGCGCGGTATCGTGGATATCCTCCAAAGAGCTCGTCTCCGCCCGCGCCGGAGAGTGCTACCGTAACGTGGTCGCGAGTGTAACGTGAGAGCAGCCAGGTCAGGTAGAAGGTTGTGTTGCCGAATGGCTGGTCGAAATACTCAACCAGGTCGAGCATCTCCTCCGGATGCGAAAGGTCGATCGGCAACTCGTAATGCTCGGTTCCGAACCGCTCCGCGATGCGCCGCGCTTCGACCCGCTCGTCGTAGTAGTCGAGTCCGGGCTGGTCGAAGCGGATGGTGAATGTCCTGACTGGCCGGGTCGATTCAGCGGCCATCAGGCCAACGATGATATTGGAGTCGACCCCCCCGGAGAGAAATGCCCCCAGCGGTACGTCACTGATCATCTGCCGACGAACCGACTCGGTCATCGCCTGCCGGATCGCTTCTGCTGTTACCTCTCCGTTCTTCTCCGGATAGCCGTCATTGCTACTGGCCGCCGACCAGTAACAGCGCTGCCCAATGACCCTTTTTTCAACCAGATCGTACTCCAGCAGATGGGCGGCTGGTAACTGTTCTATCCCACGGAAGATTGTCCGGGGCGATGGAACATAGAGGAAGGAGAAGAAATCGCTGACCGACTGCCAGTCGATCTCGGCGTCGTACTGCCCGGAGGCGAGAATGCACTTTATCTCCGAACCAAAGACCAGTCGGCCAGGGCCGGCAAAGTAGTAGAGCGGTTTGATGCCGAAGTGATCACGAACCAGAAAGAGCCTTCCGCGTTGAGCGTCATAGAGCGCCAGCGCAAACATTCCGTTCAGCCGCGCGAAGGCCTCTGCTCCCAGCTCTTCGTACAGATGGACAATCGTCTCGGTGTCACTCTCTGATTGAAACCGGTGCCGTCCGGGGGTGAGTCCTGCTCGCAGCTCGGAGTGGTTGTAGATCTCACCATTGAAACTGATCAGCACCGACTCGTCTTCGTTGCTCATGGGTTGACGACCTCGTTCTGAGAGGTCGATGATACTGAGTCGGCGATGCCCGAGAGTCAGCCCCCGCGCGGGGAGGTCGACCTGCCCGGCGTCATCCGGTCCCCGGTGGACCAGCAGATCCATCATCCGCCTGATCCGCTCGTGATCGCCGCTTCCTACTCCCGCCAGACCACAGATTCCACACATCGTTATCTGTTGCGTAACTCCTCTTCATAAATCTTGGCGGTGATCACCGCCTCGTGCATCGTCATCAACGTACAGAAGATCAGACCTGGTCGGCCATCAAGAAATCCGCGCTTTACCAGGTACATCCAGATGAAACGAAGCAGTGGCCGAAAGGGAAGTCGCACCCAGAGCTGCTTCAGGCGGCGCTTACGCTCGAGTGGCGTCCCGAATAACGAGGCCTGGATCGATTCCCGACCTTCGATGCCGCTGGCGAAGTTATGATAGACCCGCGCCTCCCAGTTCGAGTAGCGATTGTGCCGCTCGACAAAATGGTAGATGCTCTTAAAATCTTCGTGCAACAGATCGTGGCGGAGGGAGGCCGATCGACCTTCGAGGATGACGTGCTCGTGAACTTCGACATCACCAGAGTTCTCGACCTCGTCCGTCTCAAGCCGTTCGTATCTTCCACGGAGGTGTCTGAAGAGGCGCATATTCCAGCTTGGATACCAGCCGCAATGTCTGATCCAGCGACCGAGAAAGATCAGCCGACGGTTGATATAGAAGCCATCAATTCCGGAATCGTCCGCGAGGACGGCGCGGATCTCCGCCGCCAGTTCCGGAGTCACCCGTTCATCGGCGTCGATCAGCAGGATCCAGTCATTTCGGAACGGGAGGTTGGCGAGAGCCCAGTTCTTCTTCTTCGGGAATCCCCCGCCATACTCAAACTGAACCAGTCGTGCGCCGTGCTGCCGCGCAATCTCGGCGGTTCCGTCGTTGCTCGCCGAATCGACGACCCAGACCTCGTCCGCAAACGCGACGCTCTCGAGGCAGGTCGCGAGGTTGCGTTCCTCGTTCTTCACCGGAATGATCACCGATACCTTTACGGGGGTGTCAAATTTTTCAGCCTGCGTTGCGGCCATGGTGCTCAAACCTTTCGTGTCAGTTCGACCAGTTGAGAGACGTGCCGCTCCCACGAGAACTCACGCGCCCGGGCAAGTCCTGCCGTCCGCATCTCCGCCCGCCGGGTTTCGTCGGCCAGCAGATCGGCGCAGCAGCAGGCCAGATCCCCTGGATCGAATGGGGCAAAAGTCGCCGCCACACCGCCGCAAACTTCGCGGTGCACTGGCAGGTCGGCCGTTGCCAGCGGCAGTCCGCACGACATCGCCTCCACCAGTGGGTGGCCAAAGCTCTCAGAATATGACGGACAGACAAACAGGTCGCAACTGTCATAGAGGTGGTAAAGCTGGTGATACGGAATCTCCCCGATCATTCGCAGGTAAGGGCCAAGATCCAGCTCCTCGATCAGTCTCGCGGCCGAGGTCGAATCGTAGCCACCGTGGATCGCACCGCGCCTGATCTCGGTCGTCAGTACCAGCTCGATCCGTCGCCCGGTCGCTCTCTCCACCCGCTTATTGAGTTCCGGTAATGCCCGCAGCAGCGTCTCAAAGTTGCGAAAATAGTTGTAATGGCTGACATAGAGCAGACGCCAGGCGGTTCGATCCTCCCGCAGCCTCCGGATCTCCTCCACCATTCTCCCGCGGCCACTCCGGAAGAGATCGTGATCGAACCCGAAGTTGAGCACTTCAAAGTGGAGATCAGATCTGCCCATCGCCACCCGAATGCGCTCTCCAAAAGCCCTCGTCGGCACGACATTGATGGTTGCGGCCCTGATCGATCGGCGTGCGAGCCCGGATTTGATGAGCTGTCCGAGCCACATCCCCCATTCGTGCCGTCGCGCCAGATCAGCTCGAAATTCTGGCGAGAAGTTGAGGTCGCTCCGGTTGAAGAGGATCTGAGGTACTGGTGACCGCCATAACGCGAAGTTGCCGACCGAAACCAGCACGGCGATCTCTTCCATTGCAATCATTCGCCGCAGCGCACTCTGCTCCCACCACCAGCGCCCGACAATTCCGCCACGGGTCACCGCCGTTCTAATCCTGACCTGCGAGCCGACCAGCCGCTGGTATCCCTCGGCATCCATCGGGGGCACCAGAACCGTCCATTCCGTCTCGGTCCCGCCTGCCCGTTCGAGCCACGGCAGTACATTTCCCAGCCAGGTGCGGCCACCGCCGGCGGTCGAGGCGAGAGCATTGATCAACACTCGCTTCAATTGCGCACCATCCCCGGGAGGCTTTCTCTCATCCCCGGCGAGACCTCGATTCCACGCACCCGCTCGGCGGCTCCCACCCACGCCGTCCGCGCAATCAGACCCGTTGCTGCACTCCAGAAGAGGAGCGAGATCAGGTTTCCGACCGAGAACATCCAGCTCTCAAAGAAGGCGTTCAGCACCCCAGCCGCAAAACCGGCGATGAAGACCGCAGAGATCTGCCGCTCCAGCTCGCCGTTCGGCTTCGTCACCACTCCGATCGCGCGACTTGCAATCTGGAGGAGCAGCAAGAGCAACAGCACGAAGCCCGGCAGCCCAAGGTCACCAAAGATTTCAAGATAGCTGTTGTGGAGTGACCGTCCGGCCTCCTTGTCATTCGTAAACTGGTGAACCAGCAGGTGTGACTGGGCGAAGCCGTAGCCGGTCAGGCTTCGTTCGACAAACCGTGGCCAGACTCCAGTCCACATCTCGTACCGTCGCTCCTCCGTCAACTGTGTCCGGAAATCTTTTACCTGAGCCGATTTGTCGGTTCCCTTGCGAATAAAGCGCGTCAGGTCTGTCTGCAGCGAGGGAAAGAAAAAAAGGATCGTCAGGACAATCGTCCCGGCGGTCAGGATCTTCAGCCGGCTTTTCAGATTGACGACGAAGAAGTAGATGGCGATGGTCAGCACCGTACAGGCGGTACCATTTCGCGAGCCGGAGAACCATACTCCGCTCAGAACCACTCCGAGCAGTCCGAGGTCGAGCAGCTTCCGCCAGCGACTGGTCGCCAGCACCTGCCAATGAAAGAGCACATATGGGGTCAGAAAGGCTGAGATCGCTCCGATCGTGTTCTGGTTTCCAAAGAACCCCGCGTACTGGCCCATAATGATCGTCACGCCGTACCCGCTTCCAGTCAGCAGTAGCAGCAGGAAGGGAGTCAGTACAATCCACGCGGCATAGTAGTGAAGGCGGAAGAACTGCAGCGAGTTCCGGCTGCTGTAGAGATGAAAGACGAGTCCCTTCATCATTGCAAAGGCGAGGAGCCCGAAACTGGCAGCCCGCATGAGCGAATAGCTTGTGTCATCGGCATAGATTCCCGACAGCAGCATGACCAGGATCAGCAGAATCGCGACTGAGGTCAGTGGCAGGCTGAGCCGAAAGCCGGGTGGCATCCCCGCCCGCCATGCCTGCCAGCAGAGCCAGCCCAGCAGCACCCACCGGACGAGACTCAGTGGACTGAAGGTCGACTCGGTGAGTGCTGGCTGAATCCCGTAGAACTCCTTGTTGGAAGAGAAGATCAGCAGAATCAGGAAGAAGAGTCCGTAGGCACGCAGGAAGCTCTCCTTCACCCGGTAGCGGAGGAGACACAGGAAGACCAGAACTACGGCAATCAGCAGGGGGAGTGTACTCAAGATTCTTCTCCGGCAATCCTCAGAGTCGTCGGCTGGTCCGCTCAATGGCCGCGATCAGCCCGCCGGCTGCAGCCTCAACTGACCACTCATCGATCTTCACCCGTGAATATTGCTTCATCTGCTCGAGTTCAGCCGGGTTGGCAATCAGCCGACGCATGGCGGCAACGACCTCCTCCACGTTAAAGCTCCGCAGCGTGATTCCATTTCGATCGCAGACCAGGTCGATGGCCGAGCCACACTCAGCGTGGGCGATCACCGCCAATCCGCAGGCCATCGCTTCATTCGTGACCAGGCCCCACGGCTCATCCCGGGCCGCCAGAATCAGTGCGTCCGCCATACTGTAACAGAAAGGCAGGTCGTTCGGTCGGATGTTTCCCAGAAAGACGATCCGGGGATCTCCGCCCGCCTCCGTGAGCAGCCGCTCACGCTGCTCTCCGTCTCCCGCAATCAACAGTGCTGCCGGCTCTGCCGGATCGAGCTGTCGCACTGCCCGGATCAGGAGTTCAACGTTCTTTCGTTCAATCAGTCGTCCGACTGAGATGAAGACGACTCTGCCCTCGAGCCCCAGTTGTCGCAGCTTTTCGGCTGCCAGCTCACGCTGTTGCGCCGATCCCTCCTTGAATTGACGGTTATCGACCGCGAATGGTACTGCAAACGTCCGCTCCGAGCGGGCGCCATACTTCTCCCAGAATCGTTGGCTGGCGGTTCCGATCGTTAGTATTGCCGCCGCTCTCGCCGTCAGCAGTCGCAGCCAGAGCCATTTCAGCATACGTTTCAATCCACGCGCCCGGTCGCAATGGATATTGGCGTCACCGATCAGAGCGAAGGGAGTTCCGGTCAGAAGCGCCCAGACCAGCAGTGTCAGTTGCGGGACCTGCGTGTAACCGTAACAGACAAGGTAATCGGGACGCTCTCGCCGCAGAAGCCGGAGCAGTGCCAACCCCTTGGCGAGGCGCATTGAACCTTCCCCTCCGTCGCTCTCCAGATAGACCGTGCGCGCTGGTATCGTCGTCTCGATCGAACCCTTCGCCCAGCCGAGATCGGATCTCCACCGCGAGGCGAAGCAGACCAGAAGCTCCCAGTCAGTGGTGACTGCCAGGTGCCGAAAGACCGGCAGGAAGTATGGAGCCGGCAGGTTGTTCAGCAGCAGGACGCGCATCGACAGATCTTCATCCGTTCGGCCAGTCGCCAACTGACAGGTCACGGATGATCAGATCCTCCTCAGAGATTGACCCGGGTCACCTGCCTTGTCCTCTCACTCGCAAGGTAGAATACTCCGCCAACCGGAACATCGATCCTGATCTCACCAAAGTCCGGCACTGTAATCTGCACATCCCGTCGCCCGCCGGTTGGTGCGTGGGCGTAGATGAGCCACTCTCGGCCCGGAGTCTGCCCACGAGCCAGCGCGAGGGCAAATACGGGAAGCTGGGTGCCGAGAGTCCATTTTCCGTCCGGATCGAGGGAAGTGGCAAGCTGAAACCAGCGATCTGTTCGCTGGAGCTCTTCCGGCACGGCGACCTGATAGGGATGGGCGCGCGACCGATTCGCGACCAGTCGTCCATTCTGCCAGAAACTGCGCAGTACCGGATTGAGGTGCACGCGGTCGACCGAATCGAGCACCGCCTCGAACCATTCCTTTGTCGTCGCAACCGTCTCCCGGTATCCGCGAAACTCCCGCACTACCCGTGGACGCAGCAGCCACATCCCAAACTGGATCATCCCCTGATATCGTTCCGGCGTGAACTCCTGATTTAGAGACGCGTAGAACTTGCGTTTGTCGTTGGCAAGGGTCGGTTCGTGACCATCCCACGTCGAGAGTTCAAACCAGAAGTTCGGGTTTACCCGGTAGGCCTCCTCGATCATGAACCGCCAGTTCATCGACTCAACCTGGGGGCTGAAGACGGTAAAATCGTTGATCGCGCTCCAGTTGAAGAGGTAGAAGGATGAGGATGTTCCGTCCCACGCCCGCGGCCACGGCGAGGAACGATCCGGTACGAAGAGCGAATGATCAATCCAGCCCGGCCACCGGGCGAAATGGGCCGGTCCGAAGGCGTCATAGGCGACATAGAGTGCGCGATCACGCCACGACTGGTTGACAAAGCCTTCTCCGAATCCAAGGCGGAGTGCGCGATAACGCTCGATCCAGGCGTCACCGACCAGTCGCCGCCTGAAGACCGCATCACGTTCGCGCCCGTAGCGCTCAAGATAGCGTCGATCCTCTTCGACCTTTGTCCAATCGAGTCGGGCATGTTCATTGTTCGAGATCAGCAGAACCAGTGGCGGGTCGGGATACCACTCCTGCAACTGTTGCATCATTCGGCTTCCACCCCAGCTGCGCCCGACCTCGCGCCAGGGATCGACCGACCCGAGGGGTGAGACTTCTCGCCGCACTCTGCCATCGGCCAGAACGACGTTTGGATTTCGCTCGGCCGGCAATTGCACGTATTCGTCGAGGGTTGAGAGTGGAGCCTCCCATTGTGTCCCGATGAGGGCAATTGGAATCCGCCACCTTGCCGCCTCAAGCATCGCTCCACGGTAGTACTCCTGCCAGCGTGGATCGTCAGGGTTGGCGTAGCTGTTTGGCAGCAGAAATGATGGCAGAATGTGATGCCCGTTTCTGATCAGATCGAGCTGGTAGGCTGGAGTGTACCCGTCCTTCGCCTCGCCCAGATTCCAGTGACCGGCGAGTGGCAGCGGTCGCGGTGGAATATCGCCGAGCTGCTTCCGAGTTGCCGACCTGATGGCAGCGACGACGGCGGGGGGCTGTCCGCTGCCCGGCTGCGCGGCGGCTGGCGGAGACAATAGCGCAAGTATCAGTGTGATGAGGAACAGAACAGATAGTAACTTCTTCTTCAATCGTCGGCTCCCTTTGCTATCGGCATTCTGACGCACAGAATCTGGCGCCAGTCTGCCATCAGCCGGCGGCAGAAATCGATCGCCTCACCCAGACCACCACGGTCAGGACGCAGCAAACCACGCGCCAGAACCAGAACCAGGATCAGCACCCCGAGGAGAATCGCGTCGAGGCGTCGCCCCAGCTTGAAAAGATAATAGAACGAGTTCCGCTTGAGCAGAAAGTCGACCGGTCCGTTCAGCTGATAGCCGTCGCGCTTCTGCTGGTGGATGATACTGTCGATTGGCAGGTAGCATACCTGCCATCCACGTTCTCGCGCTCGCCAGTCGAGATCCGCGTCTTCGATATACATAAAATAGTAC
>JBEGMZ010000344.1:0-3922 GCA_041182745.1 Acidobacteriota bacterium | reverse complement strand
AGTCAGTCTCATATGCGGACGACTCTGGTCGGCGGCCTGCTGCGCGCGCTCGAGCATAACCTCAACCACGGTTCGCGCAATGTCCGGCTCTTTGAGATCGGAAAATGTTTCCGTGCTGCTCAGGACGACGCCGGCGGACGACCGATTGAGATCGAGCGGCTGGCTCTGGTTGCGACCGGGGCAAGGAATGAGTTGGACTGGCAGGATGCCGGAGCCCGCCTTGAGTTTCACGATCTGAAGGGGGTGATCGAGTCCCTCGCCGATCAGCTTGGAATGGCAGATCTGCGTTATCTCGCCGCCGCTGACATACCCTGGCTCCATCCGGGTCGCGCGGCCCGGGTTGGCCTCTCCGGGTCGGGTGAGACTGTCGGATCGTTCGGGCAACTCCATCCCCGACTGGCCGCCAGCTTCAAGGTGAGGCAGCCGATCCTGCTGGCCGAGTTTGACTATCAGGCGCTGCTCCAGTCCACCCGGCTTGAGCCGCGCTACCAGCATCTGCCAAAGTATCCGACCGTCGCCCGCGACATCGCCGTGGTTCTTGATACGACGATCAGCTGGCAGTCGATCGAGCAGTCCATTCTTGAACTTGAGCTGCCATATCTTGTTGACCTGCGCCTGTTTGATATCTACCGCGGAAGGGAGCTGCCGGAAGGCCGCCACTCGATCGCCCTTTCGCTGCGCTATCGAGCCGTTGATCGCACTCTGACCGACGAGGAGATCGCCTCGGCCCAGGAGCAGGTTGTCAGGACTCTCACCGCTCGTTTTGGAGCGGAACTGCGGTAGCTACGACCAACCGACGTTGACGGGGGACGGTGATGAAAAGAGAGCCGACAGATGATACCGTCGATGGCTTGTTCGCCCCGCTCGAAGAGAAGATCCGGCGTGTCGTCGACGTGTGCCGTGAACTTCGTGAAGAACGGACGCTGATGCAGAGAGAGATCGCCGGGCTCCTGCTTGAGATTGAAACCCTCTCCGATGAGAAGCGCAAGCTTGAACGTCGCATCGATCACCTCATCGCCGAACGTCGTGAACTCCGTCGTGGGGTAGAGTCGATCCTTGACGCCGTTGCCACCCTCGAGATTGAGGCAGAATCGACCGGTAAGTGAGCCTGCCGGCCACCTCTCTCCGAGCAGGAGATCCGATCCTGTTACCCACTGGGCCGGAGTTGCTCCTCGCCAGGGGGTTGTCCTCTGATCGTCCTTTTGCTGACGGAAAACTGCGGGCTCGGGCAAAGCCTTTCAGACCCAGGCGGAGCGTTTTAAAAATGGACAATATCGGCCAGATCGTCAGTGTACGCATCCACAATCAGAGTTACAATATTCGGGCTAACGATGGAAACGTCGCACGCACAATGCGACTTGCCGCGCTGGTCGACACGCGGATGAACGCGATTGCTGAAGAGTCGAGTACGGCCGACTCGCTCAAGGTGGCCATTCTCGCGGCGCTTCACCTCGCTGACGAGCTCGACCGGGTGCAACAGCAGCTGGAGGCCGCGCTCCGCGAGGTTGGTCATAAGAGTGATGCCTGCGTCGACCTGCTCGACCGGGCCTTTGAGGAGAAGAAGCCGTGATTAAAGCCGTGATCAATGGAGGTAACTTGGGAGGTAACTTGGGAGGTAACTTGGGAGGTAAAGTGAAAAAACAGTTTCTGCTGATGGCGCTGGTTCTGGCGCTGCTTCTTCCGGGTGTTGGTCCGACCCTCGCGCGTAGAGCCGACCAGAGAGGCGAGTTTGGGCCGGTTGAGGCGATTACCGCCGCCCAGCTGCGCGATTATCTCTACTTCGTCGCATCGGATGAGATGGAGGGCCGCAACACCCCGTCGCGGGGCCTCGACCTGACGGCGAAGTTTCTTGCTCTCAACCTCTCGCGCTGGGGTCTCAAGCCGGCCGGTGACAACGGGACTTTCCTTCAAAAGATTCCTCTCCAGAGCCGAAAGCTGGTCATCGATCAGACGAGAGCGACCCTCGATGGCCGGACACTCAAGCTGGGAACCGACTATATCGCGCGCGCCAACGATGGCAATGTCTCCGGTTCGATGGTCTTTGTCGGTCACGGCCTGCGTCTTGGGACCCCGGGCGGGAAGCTGCTCGACCCATACCAGGGAATCGAAGTTCGTGACCGGATAATGGTCGTCCTGGAGGGGCTGCCAAAGGGCATTACGCGTGCCGATATGCGCGGCACACCCGGTGTCGATTACGATACGGCTGAGAGTTACGGACGACGTCACGGCGCAAAAGGGATCGTCTCGCTCCCGGGTAGCTTCACGCTGCGCTTTTGGGATCAGATCCACGAGCAGACCACCTCCTCTTCACGGCCGAAACCTGGAAATGCCGCTCCATCGACGGCCCTGCCCGCCATCATTCTCTCCGAGAAGGCGGCAACAGATCTCCTGGCCGGCCAGAAGCTCGACTATCCGACGCTAAAGAAGCAGGTTGAGGATGGCGAGGTCGGTTCTTCCTTCGAGCTTAGTCCGGATCGGCGGCTCTCCTTTGCTGTCAAATCGGTGGGGGAGGAACTCGCAACCTCGAATGTGGTCGCAGTTCTTGAGGGCAGTGATCCGGTTCTTCGCAATGAGTATGTCGCCATCGGTGCCCACTATGATCACGTCGGCATCGGCAACCCGGATCAGAGCGGGGATCGCATCTTCAATGGCGCCGACGATGACGGATCCGGAACCGTCGCGGTTCTGGCGATCGCTGAGGCTCTCGCGCGCGCCCCGCGGCCCAAACGCTCGATCCTCTTTGTCTGGCATACCGGCGAGGAGAAAGGGCTCTGGGGGTCGGAATGGTTCGTTGAGCACCCGACGGTTCCTCTCAACCAGATCGTCACCCAGCTCAATATCGATATGATCGGCCGCAGCCGCAAGTCTGGTGATACCAATCCCCGCAATGCCGGCCTGACCGGCCCCGATGAGATCTATGTCATCGGTTCCCGAATGATGAGCAGCCAACTGGCCGACCTCAGTGAAAAGGTCAACCAGTCCTATCTTAACCTGAAGTTCAACTATAAATACGACGATCCCAACGACTCGGAGAGACTCTTCTTCCGCAGCGACCACTACAACTACGCCCGGAAGGGCATCCCGATCATCTTCTATTTCGATGGAATCCACGAGGACTATCATCGTCAGTCCGATCACCCGGACAAGATCGACTATGAGAAGATGGAGAAGGTTACTCGAACTGTGCTCGCCAAGTTGTGGCGACTCGCAACCCAGCCTGAGCGGCCACAGGTTGACCGCAAACTCCCGGCCCAGCTCGCCGGTAACTGAAGCTACCGCCAGCTCTGGAGAGGGCACAATCGACCATCGACGCCCTCTCCAGATGAGATGTTAGCGGCGCTCCTTCCCGCTGACGATCGGCGCACCCGCCGCCCGACTCCACTCGCTCATCGAGCCATCGTAGAGCAGACTATCGAAGCCAAGATACCGCAATACAAACCAGGTATGCGACGACTGCATGCCGGTGTTGCAGTAGGTAGCGATCAGCTGACCCGGAACGACTCCGACCTTCTGGTAGGCCTCTCGCAGCTCGGCGGGAGGCCGGAGGGTTCCGCTCTCCTTCACCAGATCATCCATCCAGTAGCGGTTAACGGCTCCGGGGATGTGCCCGGTCTTCTTCTCAGCTGAGCCGGCATAGACATCGGCAGCCCGCGAGTCGACGATCGTCACACTTGGGGGCTCAAGGTTGGCGGCAACCCAGGAGAGATCGCGCATTGCCTCCAGCCTGATGATCAACCCGGGGTTGAGCCGGGGAGTGAAGACGGAGGGTGAGAATGATGCGGGCGTCTGTTCGATCGGCCTGCCCTCTGCCTTCCACTTTGCCAGCCCCCCATCCAGGATTGCTCCCCGTCCGCCGTGTCCAAGGTAGGCCAGAGTGAAGAGGGTCCGGGTCGCGCTGAGTGCGTTCGGTTCACCATAGAGG
>JBEGMZ010000343.1:0-9749 GCA_041182745.1 Acidobacteriota bacterium | reverse complement strand
TCAATATACTATGTCCTGACTTACCTGTGCCATCGTCGCTGCCCCCACTGCTACGAGGATCGCTTCCGTCCATACTATGGCGCCGACTTGGAGCAGGTGGTGACGGAGAGTCGTCAAAATCACGAACGGATTATCAGTAACCTGCCGGATCGGATGAACTGGCTCGACCTCAACGACTGTGAACCAGAGACGGGTCGGCCACGACGCAAAACAGGACGGGTGGTTCTCTCGGGCGGCGAGGTGCTTCACGAGGCGATTCGCGAACCAGTTCTCTACCCGGCTCTCGATCTCCTGCATCAGAAGTATCGTGGTGATGTCAGGTTGATCGTGCAGACAACTGGCGATCTCCTGACGGACCGGCTCGTTGATGAGCTGCTCGGCCATCACGTCTGGCAGATCTCGGTCTCTGGCATTGATGCCCACCACGTGGGGATGGAGACGGCAGAGGCGCGTCAACGGCAGGTTGAGAAGCTGACCCGGCTCTTTGAATCACGGGGACTGGTCCAATCGGAGTTGGCCGGAGTCGCCGGAGCGGAAAACGCCGAGCCATCCAATGACTCGCGTAACTTTACCATCTTTGGAGCGACGGAGGAGAGGTGGATTGGTCCGCTCTGGCCGCGCGGAAGGGCCTGGAGCAACGATCTGTCACGAGCGACAATTAGCGATAACTTCTGTAACCGCTGGTCAGGGGCACTCAACTTTCTACAGTACCAGTACAACGGTTCCGAGGTAAGCATTGAGCCGAACGGAAACGTCTACCCCTGCTGCATCAAGACCAAGGCTCCCCTTGGCAACCTGCTCGAGGAGAAGCTCGAATCGATCCTTGACCGGCTGGTCGGCAATCCAGTCTATGAGGCTCTCTCCATGGGCCATCCTGAACGAATGGGGATAGCTCACGGCTGGACGGTTGAAAAGTTCGTTGAGGCCTCGACGGTCAGGTCCCCATCCGGAAAGGTCTACCAGAACTTCTGCCTTGGTTGTGACCGTTTCCACGAAGAGGTGCTCATCCCGCTTGCCCGCGACCAGCGGTCTGGCCAGTCCACGAATTTTTCAGCAGGAGACCAAGAAGACCGCTGATCAGCAGACAGGCCGCAAGGAACCAGAGACCGCTCGAATACGATCCGGTACTGGTGCTGAGCTGGCCGACAATCTTCGGACCGAGATACCCGCCAAGGTTTCCTACCGAGTTGATCAGACCGATCGCGGTTGCCGCTGCTGAGGTGGTCATAATCGCGCTTGGCCAGGTCCAGAAGACCGGTAGATAGGCGTGAACGCCAACCCCGACCAGGCAGAGAAAAGTGACCGTGAGAGCGACATTGTCACCCGAAAGAATGCTGAGGGCCATGGCCACCGCACCAAGCCAGATCGACCAGATGGTATGGAGTCGCCGCTCCCCCGTCCGATCAGAGTGGGCTCCATTGAGCAGCATTGTCAGGAACCCGCAGACGTAAGGAAGGAGTGTCACGATAGTCTGGGTTGTCACCGAAGTGCCCTTCATCAGTGCCGTGATCGAGGGGAGGAAGAAGGTCAGCCCATAGTACCCGGTAACGACGAAGAGATAGATCAGAGCGAGCAGGTAGGTCTGCGGTGTTTTGAAGGCCGTAATCAGTCCCTGAAGAACGGTCGCATTCTTTGAGGCGAGCTTGGCTGCCCGTTCCCGTGCCAGTTCGTTGACGATCCAATTTTTCTCGTCCTCCGGCAGCCACCGTGCCTGCTGTGGACGATCGGTCAGCACATAGATCGTCATCACACCGAGGATCACCGAGGGGATTCCCTCCAGGATGAAGACCCAGCGCCATCCTGGCCAGCCCAGCCAGTTGATATTGTGCATAATTGCCTGGGAGACCGGTACCCCCACGATCGTCGCGATCGGTATCCCGATCAGAAAGTGGGCCTTGGCCTTCGCCCGATCCTCAGCCCGAAACCAGTGGGAGAGATAGACGATAATGCCTGGGAAGAATCCCGCCTCTGCCGCGCCGAGAATGAATCGCAACCAGTAGAATTGGTTCGTCAGACTGGCAAAATTGAGCCACGGCGTCCCGATCAACCCCATCAGCGAGGCCACGATCCCCCACGAGATCATGATCCGGGCAATCCATTTGCGCGCACTCCAGTTCTCGACAATCAAAGACCCGGGAATCTCAAGCAGGAAGTAACCAATAAAGAAGATACCAGCACCAGCTCCGATGACGGCGTCACTGAAGCCAAGATCCGTCTTCATCTGGAGTGCCGCAACGCTGACATTGGTTCGGTCGAGAAACGCGATAAAGTAGAGAAGTAGAAGGTAGGGCATAACACGACGATTTATCCGTCGTCTCGTTCTCTCGCCAATGGACAAACTCTCCTCCGGACCATTCTTCATACACTTCCCCTTTTGATCAGAAAATGACGGATTCGGTACAGCTCGAAACTGCGGTGGGTGTGAATCCTATATCGACGAAGGAGATATGTCCAGATTTGGCTGGAGGAAAAAGAGGTCAGACCGGGCATTTGTAATGCCCGGATTATTGCCGAATTGGTTGAACGGGCGCACGGTGCGCCCTCAAATCACGAGAGTGGGAGGAGGGGCAGTGGTGTCAGATCTGCCCTCCCCCCGAAGTGTCAGTTTCCGATTGGAGTTGTCGGCAAGATATCGACCTCCGGTCGATCTTCAGCCAATGCCGGGCGATCTCCGGTCGCGCGGATGCGCGATGCCGTCCCACCCTGGTAGCTCTGGGTCAGGGTAAAGGTGTTGCTTGCCGCACCAAACCCGTAGACGAGTACGTACCAGTCACCGGACTGCGGGATAGGGATGATGCATCTTTCTGACGCGTTGGGAGTGATGGATCGGCAGTTGTAAATTGACCGGGTTGGCTGGTTGTCTACGCGAACGTAGAGATCGACATCGCCTGATCCTGCGGTCTGAAAGGTTAGCTGGGTTGCACCCTGGGGAACGTAGAGTTTGTAAAAGGCACTCTCACCCTTTGCGACGGATCCAGACACGGACTGCACGCTGCCAAGGTTTATGAAGCTGTTGAGTGGCAGGATCACCCCCGCCTCGTTTGATGGGCCCGACTCAAGTGTCCCCGCGAGGGCTTTTACCCGGTAGAAATAGGTAGCGCCAGGAATAAGACTGCTATCATCGTAGATAGTGGTCTCAGCCGGCGTGCTGAAAATGGTCACCCAGTTACCGATGATCCCAGCGCGGCGTTGTATCTGGAACCCGGTTTCGTTGGTTGAGCTGTCAATCCACGCAAGCCGAACCGCATTTCTGGAGGTGGCCGAAGCCTGCAGACTGCGGGGTGCCGCCGGGGCAGTTCCAGTGCTGGGCGTCGGTGTTGTAGCCGTCACCTCGTTCGAGGCGCTCGACTCTCCCTTTGAGTTCCAGGCAGTCACACGGTACGTGTATGATGTTCCCGCATTGAGATTACCATTTCGGAGCGTTGTGACATTTGAGCCAACCGATCCAAGCAATCCCCAGGTGCCAGTAACGCCAGTTCGCCGGTAGATCCTGAAACCACTCTCGTTTCCTGACCTGTCGGTCCAGGAGAGTAAGATCTCGGTCGTGGAGACGCTTTCAGCCGTCAGTGAGGCTGGTGCGGTTGGAGCGGCATCGAGGGTGGTCACTGTTACTTCGTTGGTTGGGGCAGAGTCGCCGGCGGTGTTAAACGACGTTACCCGGTAGATGTAGGTGGTGCTCGCAGCAAGGCCGGTGTTTCTGGCCGAGGTTGCGCCGGCCGAGACGGTTCCGATCACGGCCCAGGCTCCAGAGATGCCAGTCTTCCGCGAGATTCGAAACCCGGTTTCGTTGTTTGAGTTATCGGTCCAGCTCAGGGCTACTTCCGTCGATGATGCCGCGGTTGCGGTAAGATTCAGCGGCGGTTCGGGCTTTGTCGCGGCGGCGGTCGTCGCGCTGGCCAGATTGGAGAAGGCGGACTCACCGGTTGGATTGTAGGTTGTTACAACGTAGTAGTAGATCTGGCCCGGGGTGAGACCGTTATTCTGAAACGATGTCACATTCTGACCGACAGTGCCAACCACCGTCCAGATGCCGGTTGGACTGGTTCGGCGACGAATGCGGAACCCGGTTTCGTTCGTCGAAGGGTCGTTCCACGAGAGATTGATCTGGCTTGTCGAGACGCTTGTTGCGGCAAGTGAGGTCGGGGAGTTTGGTGGGTTGAGGGTTGTCGCGGTCGCTTCATTCGATGGGATGGAATCGCCATCGCTGTTGGTAGCGGCAACATAGTAGCTGTAGCCAGTACCGCCCACCAGACCGGTATTCTGGTAGGACGCAGTGTCAGCGGCGACCGTGGTGACCAGAGTCCACGAACTGGCAGTCTCAGCCTTTCGGTAGATCTTGAAGCCGGTCTCATTGGTTGAATTGTCGGTCCAGGCAAGATTTATCTGATTAGCAGAGATGGCGGTGGCACTCAGAGATGAGGGAGCCTTGGGGAGGACGGGGGTCGGATCATTTGAGACTGGTGCCTTTAGCGCTTCGTCAACCCTGATCAAGGGCGTGGTGATATTGTTGCGCGTATCGGTAACCGGCCGTCCGGTCGACTTGAGACTGCTCAAAACCTGACTTACTGACGCCGTTGGGCTCTTCTGCTTCATAATGGCCCAGGCTCCTGCGACGTGTGGGGAGGCCATCGACGTTCCACTCCAAGTCTCGTACGATGATCCCGGGGTCGAGGATCTGATTCCCGAACCGGGAGCAAGCAGGCTCAGGAAGGAGACGCTGTTCGAGAATGAAGAGACAGCTCCGGTAGTATCGGAGACAGATCCGACGCTGATCGCGGTCGAGACGCAGGCCGGGGAACCGACGGCGTTGGTGTAAGACTCGTTTCCTGATGCCACAACAGTGGCAATACCGGCCGATCGCAGCAGGTCGATCGCTGCTTTGGTCGCGGCGCTTGTCGTATCGCACTCAGAGGTATACCGGCCACCGCCAAGGCTGAGATTGACTGCGGCGATCGAGAGTGTGGTCCGGAGTTCATACACCCGCTGCAATCCCCTGATAATATCCGATGAGTAGGCCATTGCACACGGCGCGGTTCCTCCGCAGGTTGCCGTGCTGTCAAAACGTGAGAAAGCCTGGATCGCGATGATGCTCGCATCTCTGGCTACTCCGGAGAATGTCGTCCCCTTGCCGGCCGCGATGCCGGCGACGTGGGTTCCGTGGCTGCAGTCTCCTGTTACGCTGCACGGGACTCCCGAATCGGGCGCGGTCGAAGAGGCTACTCCACCCGGGCAGAATGAGGCTGAGTCGGTTCCGTTGGTCGAGTAGCAGCCCTCCGCCACCACCTTGCCGGCAAGAAATGGATGGTTCTTGTCAACGCCGGTATCGATGATCGCCACCACCTGTCCGGCTCCGGTGAACCCGCTCAACCAGGCCTTGTCGGCTCCGATCAGGGCGACGCTCTCGGAGAGTGATGCCCGATAGAGCACGTCCTCTTCGACATCGAGAACATCCGCTGACGCTCGCAACGACTCGATACCCGCCGCATTGACTCGCATCGCGGCAAACGGAAGATAGTCGAAGTCCTTCATCGATCCCGGATCGTATCCAACCATCTCGTCCACCAGGCGGGCACGCGCCCGGCCAATCACCGTTCGCTGGGCCCGAACCTCGACCTGACTGCCCAGATCGCTCTCGGGTTGGTATGCTGCCCGCAACCGCACAATGACTGGAACTATCCCCGCCTCTCCAACTTTTGCCTTCAGCTCTCGGAAATGGTCTTCGCTCTCCCTCGTCCGCTCAAGTTTCGATGACTCCTGCTGTTTCAGCAACACGGCAGCCGAGAGGTCGCTCGGATCCGCCTGGACTATCTGTCCCGTTGGATTCTGGTATGCTTTAGCTCGGGTCGCTGTCTTTGGCTGGATAACCGCGGCGCTGGCGAAAACCGTGATCATTGTCAGCACTGCTCCTAAGAGACGTGCTCTCTGTGTGTCAAAGCGGTAATTTCTTTTTGTGTGGGCCTTCATGTCTACCTTCAACTTTCAGAATGCAGATGTTCAGGTTTTTTCTCTATTTTAAAATCTTGAAAAACACTGACCTTGAACCTGAAGTGCACTAAATGCAGAACTTTCAGGAACTTCAGAGTAGAAATGACGGCTTGGAGGTTGTCCTGATGAAATAAAATATTAATTTTTTACCCAGGATCTGGCTGGATCCGGGGAGGGCACCCCCACCATTTTCCGACCCTGGTGGCTCCCCAACGTCTCGATTCCACCGGTTCGGTTATCGAAACTGGCCGGTTGCCCAGGCTGATCGGATTGGAAAAAGGTGATTATTGGGTGCTGGTGCGGCAGAGCTCTGTCGGCATCGCCGTGAGATCACGCACCATAGAAAATGGCGGGCGAGCCCCGTCGATTCTTATCCTGGCGGTTGAATTCGCACCTGAGCCGCCAGGCGGACTCGGGCGATAACTGCCCGGCAACCGAAGGCGGCACTTACCGGCGCACGCCAACTCCGGGCCAGACTCCTTCGACCAGCTTTTCGTCGCGGACAACAAAAGCTCCGTTGACAAAGACGTGGCGAATACCTTCGGAGTAACGGGCCGGATCTTCGAACGTCGCCCGGTCGATGACACGCTCGGGATCAAAGACGATCAGGTCCGCATCGGCGCCGATCCGAATCCGTCCCTTGTTGCGCATCATTGGGACCGACTTTTCGAGCCGCTGCGCCGGCAGGAGGGACATCTTACGAAGGGCGTCCATAAGGCTGAGAGTCTTCTGTTCGCGGACGTAGCGGCCAAGGACGCGGGCGTAGGAGCCAGCACCGCGCGGATGCCCTTTGCCTCCGTTGATAACACCGTCGCTCGCAATCATAATCTCCGGGTGGGTGACGGCAAGAAGCGCGATCCGCTCCGGAATTGAATGGATGACCACCAGCCCACCCTCCCGGCGGTAACGCGCGAAGCTCTCTGCGTTCAGTCGCTCACCACTTGCTACCCATTGCAGATCACCGTAGTTGACACCCAGCTTCTGTTGCCACCCCTCGTCAAAGATCGCAGTCTCGATACCGGTCATCGCGGCGGTGTACGGATAGGCTTCGGTCGTCACATCGATCCCCCTCCGCCGGGCTCCGTCGATCAGCTCAAGGCATTCAGGCGTCTGCACCAGCCCGGTGCTCGTGACGTGAACGATGTGAAGCGAGGCCCCGGTCGCAACCGCGTTCGCAATCACCTCCTGCATCGACTCAAGCGCGCTGCCGGGCTCAACCGCTCCGTGCGACCGGACGTGGGTGAAACAGGTCACCCCTTCTCCCGCTGCCAACTGAAAGACATCGAAGATCTCTTCACGCCGGGTTCCCGGCACGTACGCAATTCCGAACCCGACTCCAACAGCTCCAGCCTTCAGCCCCTCAAGGATGAGATCTCGAATCCGGCTATTCTGCTCGACTGTGGCGCGGGGCAGGATCGCCTTGTCGCGTGGCAACCATGTCCCGGTGTCACCCATTACTTTCATCCGAACCGGAACGTGCCCCACCGTGGCCCCAAAGTTGATAAGGGCCTTGTCTCTTCTTTCCGCATACCACGCCGGGATATCGGCCGTCCCAACCTCCAGCTCAAGCGCCGTGGTGACCCCATCACGCGCCTTGTAGCGGTAATTTTCATCGTCCTGACCGTGCGAATGGAGATCGATCAACCCGGGTGCGACCACCATCCCGGTCGCATCGATTGTTACCTTTCCACGCAGTGGCCGTACCGAGATCGCGACAATCTGCTTCCCCCGCAGGCCAACACTGCGGATTCCATCCAGCTTCGACTCAGGATCGATGACCCGTCCACCATTGAGGACGATGTCGTACCCCTCGCGGCTGGCATTTTGTGCCAGCGAGCCGGGCGCAAGCTCGCCGGCCAAGAACGGCACAAAAAGAAGAGCCACTGAAACACGGGCCATTATTCGCAGTGATTTCATAACAGTCAGGATCCCCTGCATCTTTTAAAATAGTCAATAGGACAGTAGAACAGTCAATAGAACAGTCAAGGTAGAACAGTTAAGGGCAGGAAGTTCTGGTTGAGTTGTGAACGGGGACGGATAGCCCGCCTGATCAGCTATCCGTCCCCATCAAGTCAACTCGCATCAACCTTGACGACTTCCTTCGAGCGGCGCCGGTTCAAGACGCGGGCTCAGGGTCTGAACCAGGAACAGCGCGACCAGGTAGGCGGAAGCAGCAATGATAAAGATCGGGACATAGCTGCCAGTCCATTCCAGAATATATCCGACGATTTTGGCGATCAGCATCCCACCGATTGCGCCGCACATACCGGCAAACCCAATGACTGAACCGATAGTTCGACGTGGAAACATATCCGAGGCGATCGTGTAGATGTTGGCTGACCATCCCTGATGGCCGGCGGCAGCCAGACCGACCAGCAGCACCGCTACCCAGACATTCGTGGCCTTGCTCGCAAAAATGATCGGTGTTACCGAGATGGCACAGATCAGCATGGCTGTTTTGCGGGCCTGGTTGACCGACCATCCCCGATTGATCAGCGCCGAGGAGAGCCAGCCGCCGGCAATGCTCCCTACATCAGAGATGAGGTAGACAGCAATTAAAGGGATTCCGACAGTCTTCAGGTCGATTCCATAATTGCGGTTGAGAAAGTCGGGCAGCCAGTATAAATAGACCCACCAGATCGGGTCGGTCAGGAACTTTCCCACCGCTATCGCCCAGGTCTGGCGATGCCGGACCAGTTCCAGCCAGGGTACCCGCACCTCAGGATCGGGTGGGTCACTCTGAATCAGCTGCCGCTCGGCCAATGAAAGATTCGGATGCTGGTCAGGATGGTGATAGATAGCAAGCCAGAAGCCGAGCCAGATAAAACCGATCGCACCTGTGACGATAAAGGCCCATTTCCAGCCGAAACTGAGCGTGATTGCCGGAACCATCGCTGCTGCGACGAGAACCCCGATGTTGGTTCCGGAGTTGAAGATACCAGTGGCAAGGGCTCGCTCCTTTTTGGGAAACCATTCCGCGACGGTCTTGATCGATGCCGGGAAGTTACCTGCTTCGCCAACTCCAAGCGCAAATCTGGCCACACTGAACCCGCTCACACCCCGTGCCAGGGCATGGCCGGCGGCCGCGAGGCTCCAGAAGATGACGGCAAAGGAGAACCCTTTGCGGGTTCCGAGCCAGTCCATCACCCGCCCGATGATCAAAAGACCCGCCGCATAGGCCGTCTGAAACCAGAAGACGATGTTACTGAAGTTGATCTCCGTCCAGCCAAACTCTTTCTGCAGTGTCGGCTTGAGGATTCCGATCACCTGACGATCGAGATAGTTGATCGTCGCGGCAAAGAAGAGCAGTGCGCAGATATACCAGCGCAGGTTGCGGATAATTCTGCCCCCGGGTATGACGGGTTTGGTTGGAGCCGTCAGCTCGGCATTGGCATCGTCTCTCATTGAGCCTCCAAATCGTGTTCGTCGATGTCGTTTCGATAAGGTACGATAAAGTTCGTTAAAGATAGTACCTCGCAACAGGTCGGTGTAGCATAATCCAGAGACCGCTTTGACGTAAGGGTTTTTCGGTCAAAACGCCAGAGGGTGGAAGTTTTTGTGCCGAGGTACGAAGCTCGGCACCTTGCTTGATGGCTGGTTCCTTTCGCCCATCTGTCGTATATTCCCGGTGCCAGCATTTGTCGGGGCTTTCTTCGTTCACCGGCCGGGAGACGAGCCGGTTTCTGTTCGGTGGTAGATCAGATGAATACTTTTATGCGACTTGATTCCGCGTCATATCGGGTAACGCGATTGCTGATGGTAGC
>JBEGMZ010000342.1:0-6295 GCA_041182745.1 Acidobacteriota bacterium | reverse complement strand
ACCAATGTAGAGACCGTCACGTGTCGGCGGCAGAACTTCGCTCTGGTAGGCCTTGCCGATGATATCGAGCCGGAAGTCACGAGCCTTCGGATTGGTCGCCTGCCAGATCCGAACCTCAGTCGGCCGCGTCTTTGTCTCAACCCGAATCGAGCCATCCTTCTCAAATCGCCACTTGTACTGCGGGCGTGGCCGCCCGGCGAGAACGGCCTCGTAGAAGGCGTCGAGTGTCAGCGGCGCATCGGAGTTGTTCAGATCGTGCCTTGTATTTGGAACGTAGCGAAGGTGCTTCTCGCCTTCAAGGTCATCGAAGTAGAACTTTGACGAGTCCGGGAGGAAGAACTGATCGCCAGTCGAGTTGATGATCAACTTTGGCATGGTCAGCCGGTCACGGTACTCGTAGGGGTCTTCAATCTTCATCAGCGCCTTGTACTGCGGGGTTCCGACCCACGGCCATATTTTGAGGTAGTCACTGACCGCCGGGGCCCAGAAACCGTAGGCACGGTAATGATGATCCATCGAAGCGGGCAGATTGAGGCAGTCGATGACGTAGGGGACGATGGCAACGACGCGATCGTCGACGGCCGCCGTCGTCCAGGTCGTCCAGCCCCGCTTCGAACCACCCGAGACGATGTAGCGCTCGACCTTTGCTGCTGCCTTGCCATCAGTGGTTGAGGCGGAGAAGGCGGTGATCGTGTCCATGGCCCTTACCGCCGCCTTGGTCATTGGGAGCCGAAGCGGCCAGGTCTCATCGCCCGTCTTCATGAACTTCTCCCAGCTGTAGGCGATGATCGCGTCCTCATTCCGCTTAAACTGCTCGTCCGAGAATTTGAGCGGCTCGTTCGGGATCGTCCGGAGCTCGGCGACGACCGACCTCGTCCGTACCGCCATATCGGTGAAGATCGGCATCGGAACTCCCGGGGCCTTACTGCTGATCGACCCGCCCGAGATGAAGAGGAAGCCGGTCGGGTTGCTGACGACTGCGGGCTGAACAATCGTCAGCCAGTGCTCCCAGAGGTGGTGATCGACCTCCTCCGGGGTCCGCCACTGCTGCGAGGTGAGCCGGATAACGTAGGCAGTGAAAGCCTCCCGCCTGATCGTCTCGACCAGCCGGTAGGCGTAGTTGGGGTCCGGGTTCGCGACGTAACGATCGAGCGCGGTCAGGTTCCGCGCCCGCTTTGAGACCCGGGCCCGCGCCGGGGCTCCGTCGTGCGTGGAGATGACGGCCAGAAGAATGGCCAGTATGATCAGGATCGGCGCTGGTCTGAGTCGATTCAAGGTCCTTTATCCCCCAATATGATTGCCACCCTGATCAACCAGGCGGAGGTGTCACCGCCGCTCTCCCGGTCTGGTCTGCTGTGCCGGGGCTGGCTGGTCGGGGTTGGAGCGGATCACCGCTACAATTTCTGCTTCTCTGCCTCGGCGGTCAGTGCCGGGACGATCTCAAAGAGGTCACCCACGACGGCATAGTCGGCGATCTCGAAGATCGGGGCGTCCTTGTCGCGGTTGATGGCGACAATGGTCCGCGCACCCTTCATCCCGACCAGATGCTGGATCGCACCAGAGATACCGACGGCAAGATAGAGTTTTGGCGCAACCGTCTGTCCCGACGAGCCGATCTGGCGATCCATCGGCAGCCAGTCATTGTCGCAGATCGGACGCGAGGCAGAGAGCTCCGCGCCGAGCGCTTCGCTCAGTCTGCGGACCAGATCGATATTCTTCTGCTCCTTGATACCCCGGCCAACCGAGACGATCAGTGGCGCCTGGGTCAGGTCGACCGCTGCCTTCGCCTCTTTGAATCGCGCCTCCGGCTTCTGTCGGATCTCGCCGGAATCGATCGCGACGCTCGTCAGGGCAACTGTCCCGGCCCCGGCCTCACACTCATCACCACGGAAGGTGCCGATCTGAAAGCTGACAAACCAAGGCTGGTCGCCGGTCGGTACGATGTCAGCTACCATCTTGCCCTGAAAGATCTGGCGGGTCAGAATCAGCTCCTCACCCTCGACCCGGTAACCAATGCAGTCTCCGACCAGCGCCCGCCCCATCGATGCCGCCAGCTTCGGCGCGAAGTCGCGCGCCTCATAGGTGTGACTGAGGAGCACCAACGCCGGCCTGGCCTGCGCGATGACCTGCTGGAACGCCCGCGTCGTCCCATCGGCGGTGTAGCTTCCCAGCGCAACGTCGTTCACCAGGTGGACGGTTCTGACCTTCCGCGTCGCTACCTCCGCTGCCGCCGCCTCGATTCCACTGCCAAAGAGAACCGCAGAGACCTCCTGTCCGGTCTCTGCCCCAATGAGCTGTCCGGCTCGCAGTGCCTCATAAGAGGCCCGGTTGACCTTTCCCTCGGTCACCTCGATGTAGACCAGTATTCCATTTCCCGTATTGCTCATCATCCGCCTCCGTTCCCAAATCGGAACAGGCAACTCTCGTACCAGGTGCGCTGAAATGGCCACCAATCAGGGGTTTGTTCTAACGCTCCTCGTTCCGATGCTGGCTGTTTCTTCCTAAAATACCCGCGCCTCATTCTTCAGTTTGTCGAGAAGCTTCGACGCGACCTCGGCCGGGGATCCTTCGATGAACTGCGTCTGCTTCGATTTTTGCGGCACGTAGATCCGGCGTACCAGCTGCCGTGGCGCGAGCTGCTCTGCTGTCAGTCCAAGGGCTGCGGCGTCATAACGGCTCATCTCTTTCTTCTTCGCCGCCATAATCCCCTTCAGGGTTGCGTAGCGCAGCGTGTTGATGCCCGACTGAATTGTCAGTACCGCCGGGAGGGGTAGCGTCACCCACTGAAAGTATCCGCTCTCCAGCTCACGCTTTACCCGCAGCGACGAGTCCTGCACCTCAACGTCCATCACGATCGTCGCGTGAGCCACTCCCAACTGTTCGGCCATAATCACTCCGGTCTGTGCAAAACCGTGATCGTCCGACTGCAGCCCGGTCATAACCAGCTTCGCTCCCTCCGCTTTTGCCACCGCCGCGATCGCTGTCGCGACACCATAGGCGTCAAGGCCGTTGAATGCTTCGTCATCCAGATGCAGACCGCGATCCGCCCCGCGTGCCAGCGCTTCCTTGATCACTGTCTGAACCCGCGCCGGCCCCAGCGAGAGCGCCAATACCTCGCCCCCTACCTTCTCCTTCAACTGCAGCGCCGCCTCCAGCGCGTACTGATCCGACTCATTTATCTCGTAGCTCAGATCCCGGTCCTGGATCCACGTCCCTTCCTCGTTGACCCGCAGCACCGAGTCGTTCTTCGGTACCTGCTTCAGACAGACTATGATCTTCATCTCAGGCCTCTCCTTTTCATCTCCAACGCTGACGCTATCTCCATCGCTATCAACGTCTCTCTTCTCTTCCGGTCTTCTTCCTGAACCGGGCTGAATGAACGCTCATTCAGTCAGTAAACTTATACTTCAAACCCGGGTCGATGAGCAAGGGAGGAGAGGGCTTGAAGCGGCAGAGAGGTCGAACTGTGCGCAAATTGGCCCGGGGTGACGGCGCCGCGGAGAGATTAGCTGGCCCCGTCTCCAGGGATCAGGATTTGGGCGGTTTTTCAAGTTTCTTGATCGCGTCAAGGAGGGCGCCGCGGATCATATCGAGGCATTCGTGTTGGGTGAGATCGTGAAGGCGAGGCAGGGCAGTGGGGTCGCCAAGTTTGCCGAGAGCCCGAATGGCGGCGGTTCGGGCGCGGTGGTTTGGGTCAGCGAGGAGTTCGAGGAGCCGTTTGAGAACCCGGTCAGCCTCGGTGGTGAGACCCGCAGTGCGAAATTCGAGCCCGAGCGTGGCGAGACAGCCGATCGCGGCGAGCCGAATGGGGAGTGGCCTGCCGTAGGTGCAATGGGCAAGGGCAAGGTCGATCGCACGCCGATCCTTTGCGTGGTTGAAGCCGTGGAAGACCGCGGCGGCGACCACCTCCTGCCAGGATCGGCGCTCGATCGTGGCACAGAGGATGTCGAAGGCCTCAGTTGAGGCGGTCTTTCCGGCAATGTGTGCAAGGCTGCGGACGGCGCCAACCGCGGCGAAGTAGCTGTGCCTGGACTCGATGACACGGCGGAGGAGCGGGATGTTTCGTTCATCTGCGGAGGCCCCGAAGGCCCAGAGGATGGTGCGATGGACGGCCGGATCGTCGACCTCCTCGTTGGCGTCGATCAGGATCTCGCGCACCTTCTCGCCACCGATCTCGGCGAGTGAGACGGCCGCGGCCATTCTCAGGCCAGGGTGTTCGTCGCTGTTGAGTACCGCGGCGAGGGCGGCGATCGATTCCTGATCCTTCCAGGCGGCCAGCTCGCGCGCAGCTCGAATCTGATCCATGAGCCCGCCTGTGCTGGTGAGCTGGTAGAGCAGCTCTTCGCGCGATTTCTCGAAGCGGAGCAGTTTGAAGATTCGTTCCCCCTTGTCGAAGAGGACCAGGACGGGGCGCGCCGGGCAGTGGAAGTGGAACTCCTGCTCGGCTCGCTCGACCTCAACCCACCACGAGGTCACTTCACAGTCATCGGAGGTGACCTCAATCTCAACCGGGAGGCGGAAGACGCGACCGTTCGCTTCCAGCGCCTGAAGCTGCCTGACAGTCAGCCGCAGCTGGCCATGCTCCCAGCGGGTCGTGACCTCAAGTTCCGGATAGCCCTCGCTCCAGACCCACTGCTCGAAGAACCAATGGAGATTGCGCCCGGTCGCCTCTTCGATCGCGGTCTTCAGGTCGTGGGTCTCGGCTGAGCCGTGGGCATGCTTCTTCAGGTAGTGCTGCAGGGACCGGAAGAACTGGTCGTCACCAAGGACTCCGCGCAGCATATGAAGGATGCAGCCTCCCTTCTCGTAAGCGTGACGATCCATCAGCTCTTCCGAGAAACGGTACTTTCGGCAGACCATCGGCCGACGATGGCTGGTCAGATCCTCGCGCAGATAGACGAGAAAGTCCTGGAAGAGCGCCCAGCGCGCATCTTTCGAGCCATTGCGATGCTCACGCCACAGGTATTCGGAGTAGGTGGCGAAGCTCTCATTGAGCCAGATCTGCGACCAGTCCTTGCAGGTGACAAGGTCACCCCACCACTGGTGGGCCAGTTCGTGAGCGACGATGTCGTCATAATTGAGATCGATCTCCGCCTGCTCGTCGAGCAGGCACCGGTCGGTCATGGTGGTAGCCGAAGTGTTCTCCATCGCGCCGAAGAGGAAGTCGTCGACCAGTGCCTGTGAATATTTGGGGTAGGGATAGTCTACTCCATAACTTGCGGAGAAGAACTCGATCATCTCCGGGGTGCGGGCAAAGAGTTTGCGCCCCTCGGCGAGGCGGTCAGGGTAGAGGTAGTATTCGAGCGGGACCCGCCCGTTCACGTCCCGGATCACTTCGTATTTGCCGATGACGATCGAGACGAGGTAGGCCGGATGCGGCTGGTCGAGCCGCCAGTGGAAAGTCCGGGTATCATCGTCATTGTCGCGGTTTTCGATCAGCTTCCCATTCGAGACGGCGACCAGATCATCGCGAACTGTCGCCCGAAGCTCAGTCGTCATCTTCTGGTTGGTGACGTCGTGGCAGGGAAACCACCAGTGGGCGTCCTCGTTCTCACCCTGTGACCAGATCTGGGTCGGTTTGGTTGGATAGGCCTCGTCGGGGTTGATGAAGAAGAGCCCCTTGCGGGGGCGAGCCGCGTAGGCGATGACGATCCTCACCCTCTCCCCACGTTGGCAGGTACGGTTGAGCCGAATCTCAATCTGCTCGCGAAAGGTGTCCCATTCGAGGGAGGCGCCACTCTCGGCGAGCCGAATCGAGGATATTTCAAGCTCGGCGGCATCGAGCCGCACCTTGTCAAATCCGTGGTTGAATGGGGTCAGCGTCAAGGTCGCCGATCCACGGATACTCCGTTCCTGCTCGTCGAAGATGAGGTCGAGCTCCAGATGCTCCATCCGGAATGGAAGGTCGGGTGTCGGATGCTCGGCTCCTTCGACCGGTGACCGGTCCGGGCTGAACGCATACTCGAATAGATCGATCTCCGCCCACTGGCGGGGATCCATCAGGACCGGGTGCAGCAACGGGTCTCGCAGGGCCATCTTGCACTTCTCCTTTTGAGGTCAACGATCGATATCGGAATCAACCAGCGCGGCGGATTATTTCACGATCCCTTTCCAACCGCAAAGCCCGGATTAAGCCTCCCCTCTCCGCCACCGGGCAACCCGGCGTCTCGGATCTTTTGCCAATCATCCTCCGGCGAAATAGAATGGCACCCGCTCCGTCGTCATTAAGTATCCAGTCAGCGATGGTTGTTGTCGCGGCAGGCACGGGGCAGGTTTGAGGCAGACAGGCAAATTT
>JBEGMZ010000341.1:0-2502 GCA_041182745.1 Acidobacteriota bacterium | reverse complement strand
GTTTCAGATCCTTCAGCACGCTTTGGTAACCCGGATTGTAGGAGATGACAAGCATAAAATCGTCCGGGGCACTGAGCAGCACTCCGAGCTTCTCCACCGGCAGAATCCGTCGGTCATCGGTCAGCGGATGGATCAGCACAATCGTATCCTTCCGTGCCTCAACCACCTCGTCAAGGTAACAGATCGCGCCGTGCCGGACTGCCGTCGTCAGCGGCCCGTCGTGCCAGACCGTCTCCTCTCCCTCGAGCAGAAACCGCCCTACCAGGTCGGTCGCCGAGAGATCCTCATGACAGGCCACTGTCACCAGGGGTCGACCCAGCCGGTAGGCCATCGCCTCGACAAACCGTGTCTTGCCGCAACCGGTCGGTCCTTTCAGCATTACCGGAAGCTTCGCCCGGCAGGCGGCCTCGAAGATCTGAACTTCGTCGCGGATATTCAAGTAGTAAGGTTCCTCGGTCAACCGATACTTCTCAATCGGCTGCTCACGGACAATCGTCTTCTCCGATGCGCTCTGGCTCATATTCTCCTGTTTCCCGGCTCTCGTCTTTTCCAAAAGTGAAGGTCCAAAGTGGTGGTGTCCACAGTAGTAGTGTCCACAGTGGTCGTGGATTCATGTTAATATCGACGCGCCATCATACCACCGCCAGCGAGGTTTTGTCTCATCAGCGGAGTTGATGGAGCTGGCCTCACCGGCCCAGGCTCAAGCCAACGGCCCGGTCAGTGCGGTTCACCAGGGTAAGAGAGCAGTTGGAAGGAGTGATGAGAAGATGATCGCGATTGCCATGAGCGGAGGGGTCGATTCATCAACGGCGGCGGCGTTATTGAAGAATCAGGGCGAGGAGCTGGTCGGTTTCTCGATGCAGCTCTGGAACCAGCGCCGGATCAATGTCGGCCCGGATGGTGAGCCGCTACCTTCGCGGTGCTGCTCCATCGACGACCTCTACGACGCCCGCACCGTTGCCGCGAGGCTCGGCTTCCCCTTCTATGTTGTCAACCTTGAGAGTGAGTTTGAGCGCGACGTCGTCCGGCCCTTTGTCAGCAACTACCTTCACGGCCGCACCCCAAGCCCTTGCATTGCCTGCAATTCATTCCTCAAGTTTGACAAGCTGGTTGAACTGGCTCGTAACACCGGGGCAACGAAGGTCGCCACTGGCCACTACGCCCGGGTTACCTTCGACGCGGCGAGCGGTCGCTGGCGCCTCCTCCGCGCTGTCAACCGCGCCAAGGACCAGTCATATTTTCTCTTTGAACTGACCCAGGAACAGCTTGGTTATGCCCTCTTTCCACTTGGAGGTATGACGAAACAGGAGGTCCGTGAGATCGCCGCTGCCGCCGGGCTCCCGACCGCTGGCAAGCCCGAAAGCCAGGAGATCTGCTTCATCCCGGATGGGAACTACGCCCGCTTCATCGACCGCTACCTTGCCGAGGATCAGAGCTCACTGCCAGTCGTTAGTCAGCTGGGCAGCGTCGCTCCGGGTGACATCGTCAGGAAGGACGGCACCGTGATCGGCCGCCACGATGGAATCCATCGCTTCACTGTCGGCCAGCGAAAGGGGATTGGTATCTCGGCACCCGAACCGCTCTACGTGACCGAAGTCGACGCCCCCCGCAATCGCGTCGTGGTCGGATCGGTCGACGACCTGCTCCGCCACCGGATGCTTGTCGACCGGGTCAACTGGATCTCCATCCCCAACTTGAGCGAATCGATTCGCGTCGCCGTCCGGATTCGCTCCCGGGCTGAGGAGGCCCCCGCCACCCTTCACCCAACGCCGGACGGCACGGTCGATGTCCATTTCGACGATCCCCAGCGGGCCGTTACGCCAGGGCAGGCCGCCGTCTTCTACCAGGACGAGGTCGTCGTCGGTGGGGGGTGGATCGCTCAGGATCGACCCGGCAACCGACTCGTCACAATTGAGAGATTGAGAAAGTGAAAGATTGAGAAAGTGAAAGGATATACCCGTGAACGACGTCAAAGTAAGACTGAAGATGGCCGAGGGTTTTCGCACCCTCATTACCGCTGGCGGCAATTCGCTCATTGCTGATGAACCGGTCTCCGCCGGGGGGCACGACGAAGGCTTCTCTCCCTATGAACTTCTGCTCGGCTCACTCGGTGCCTGCACTGCGATGACCCTCCGAATGTATGTCGATCGAAAACAGCTCCCTGTCTCTGAGATCGAAGTACATCTCACCTTCGAGAAGATACGTCCAGAAGACTGCGAGGGCTGCTCTCCCGACGAGATCGCCGGCCGTGATCTTATCCACCACATCAGCCGGCTCATCTACGTCACCGGTGATATCACACCTGAACAGCAGGATCGACTCCGCTACGTCGCCTCCCGCTGCCCGGTTCACATCACCCTTCACAGCAATCCCCACGTCGAGGATGCTCTGATCGTCAGGCCTCCCAACAACCATCCGGCGACCACCTCCATCTCTACCCACGACTGACCGGCGGCCCCACCGTCCAAGTTCAATCCGATACCGCTCGACCAGCCAGTACCG
>JBEGMZ010000340.1:0-4525 GCA_041182745.1 Acidobacteriota bacterium | reverse complement strand
CCCAAACCACGCACCCCGTTGGCTGAAATTTAGGATGAGACTCCCTTTCTAAAGGATTCAAATCCGTTGTGGTGGCTGCAACAGTGGCCCTCAATGCTCGCGGCTCATTGCTGAGTCGCTTCGAGGCTTTCCAGCGCCTGGGTGATGCGCTGCAGGTCGTGCGGATTCAGATATCTGATCGACAGAGTCCCCTTCTCTTCTGTCCCCCGCAGCGATACGGCGCAACCGGTCTGTCTGGAGAGGCTGGTGGCCATCGACTTGATCCGCTCTGCTGCTGGATCCTGCGCCTGGCGCTCACTTCCCTCCCCTTCAAAGAGCGCGAGTCTGGCTTTGACGGCCTGCAGGAGCTCCTCCTCGCTACTGAACTCTCTGGAGATGAACTGGTTGAAGATGACACGAGTCGGGAAAATCTCCGGATTCCGGCGCATTATTGATCGGACCTCGGCAGGCCAGGAAGCGATGATCAGATAGCGGTGGATCGTGCGCTGTCCGCGCTCAAACCTCGCGGCGATCTCTTCCTCTGACCATCCGGCCTGTTGCAGCGCGGCATAGCCTTCGGCAATGTCGATGCAGTTGAGGTCCTGCCGGACGAGGTTCTCTGTCAGTCCGGTCGAGACCCTCTCTGCCTGACCGTATCGCTTCAGCAGGCAGACTACCTTCTCGATGCCCGCTACACGTGCCGCCATGAGGCGACGCTGACCGGAGACACACGAGAGGTAAATTCCTGCCTCCGACTCCTTGACCTCGACTACGAGGTTCTGCAGGAGACCGTCTCGCCTGATCGATTCGACCAGCTCTATAAATTTGGGAGAGTCCACATCGACCTCTTTGCGGACATTCTCTTCAATCGTGATCTGTGAGGTCGGAATGGTGACCGTCTTCCCGACGTGTTCAAGGTAGACGGAGAACCGGTTGGGATGGTCTCCCTGCCCATCGTGGGCCTGTCCGAAGAGCTTGTTCTTCATCTCCTCGGCCGATTCAGCAATCTTTTTCGCTTTCATTGCTCGTTATCCTGATATTTCAAAAATTGCCAACGCGTTGGCAACGGGATTTCCGGATCTGGTTTTGAGATTGTCAGCCTCGATTCAGGCGTGTATCTCCTCAGCGATCTCGATCTCGAAATCGTCGGGGATCTTCTCAATGGCCGACACGTTCGGCATCGGAACCTTTCCCTGCCGTCTACCCTTCAGGTTTGGCATCAGCTCACCGGCGAGTGCAAGATAGGCAATTGCCGCTGGCGCAACAGGTCGGTACTGAATCAGCGGCTGTTCGGCCGATTCCGATCCCTGAACGACCGAGCTTGAAGGGATGACCGTCTCGAAGATGCGGATATTGCCGTCTCGACTGCCCTCTCGCAGCACGCTTTCGAAGCGGGTATGCGTGGCCGACTTCCGGTCGAACTTGGTGATGATGCAGCCAAGCAGCATCAGCATCGGATTGATCCGCCGCACCTTGCCCGCAAAGGTGATCATCGTCGAGACCGCATTGCTCGTCCGTCGCTCGGGGAAGAGCGGAATTAGGTAGTAGTGTGAGCTGTAGAGAGCCGAGATCAGCAGGCAGTCCTCGCTCGGGTGCGTGTCGATCAGCACAATGTCGTACTCTCGCGTCGATGCGGCCGAGAGGATCGAATCGAGCAGCAGGTGCTGGTCGATCTCTCCTTCCATGCGCTTCTGCAGGTCGCGCAGTTCCCTGGTGCCAGCCAGGATCTCCACCCCCTCGACAAGTGTCGGCAGCTTTATCTCATCAAGCGAGAGTCTGGCCTCGATCCCCCTCGCCAGATAGCGACCGCTCGATGCCGCCTCCGCTTCGACGCCGAAATAGCCCGTGGCATCTCCCTGGGGATCCATGTCGACCACCAGTACGCGCTTACCCATGCGCGCATACGAGGCTGCCAGATTGACGACCGATACCGTCTTCCCGACACCGCCTTTTAAATTCGATACAGTAATAATGCTTGTAGCCATGAATATCACCTTGGTTGAAATAGAGTTCAGCTCTGATCTAAGCCTAGGTCGGAGTATAGTCTTGAATGGATTAAATGGCTACATAAATTATGGAATAGCTGCAAGAATCGTCCTGGATAGCCTGGCGTTCGTGCGTCTGATAACGCTGGTTGACCAACCGTAGCACTTGTACATGCAGGAGAACCGCGACAGTTTGTCAGGTGGATGACCAATAATGATTGTGGTGATATAGCAGAGGCGGTAGGGATCGTTTCCTCCCCCTTGACGGTGCGCCTCCATTCACCGCTGCGTTCCTCAGCCATTAAGGTTTTTACGCAGTGATGACACTATATCTGAAGATATCAGGGAATTGAAGCATTCGCTTGCCAACGCGTTGGCAAATGAGATCAGTCGATCCTGCCGTGTTCAAGATTCGGCAATTATGTTAGTGTGCTATTAAAATTGCCGAATATGATAACATCCGAGTTGGAGATTTGAAGCGCGATGACAATCTATCGTAACAGGACTCTTGAGCAATATTTCCTCCGTGCGACCGAGCAGTTTCCGGTAGTGCTGGTGACCGGACCTCGCCAGGTGGGGAAGACTACTCTTCTTCGCCATATCGCGGGGGAGTCAAGGTCCTATGTGACACTTGATGACCCGCTGGTCCGTGCCCTGGCTCGACAGGATCCGGCTCTCTTTCTGCAGAGGTTTTCTCCACCGTTGCTGCTCGACGAAGTCCAATATGCACCGGAGCTCCTGACATATATCAAGATGCTGGTTGATCGTGATCGACGTCCGGGCAGTTTCTGGCTGACCGGCTCCCAGCAGTTCCATTTGATGAAAGATGTCTCCGAGTCTCTGGCGGGGCGCGTGGGGATTCTGACGCTTCTCGGGTTTTCTCAACGGGAGATAACGGGCACTCCGTTTACGCCGCCATTTATTCCTGATTCACAACAGCTCGATGCCCGTGACGTGAGCCAGCCAGTCGGGATGCGTGAAATCTTTGAGCGTATCTGGCGGGGCTCATTTCCGGCGCTGTGGGGAGATGTCGAGGTCGATCACGGGCTTTTCTATGGATCATTCGTTCAGACCTACCTCCAACGCGATGTTCGCGACCTGGCAAATGTTGGAGACGAGAGCGGTTTTCTGCGATTCCTGCGTGGTTGTGCTGCACGCACCGGTCAGATGCTCAACCTGCAGGATCTCTGCCGTGATGTTGGCATCAACCATGCTACTGGTAAGCGCTGGCTGTCGATCCTCGAAAGCTCGGGTATCATCTTCCTGCTTCAGCCGTTTCATTCAAATATCAGCAAGCGGCTGGTCAAGTCTCCGAAGCTCTATTTTCTGGATACTGGGCTCGCCGCCTGGCTGACGCAGTGGTCTACGCCGCAGACTTTGGAAGCTGGAGCAATGGCAGGGGCCTTCTTCGAGACCTGGGTCGTGAGCGAAGTTGTCAAAAGCTGGTGGCATAATGGACGTGAAGCCCCGATTTTCTACTATCGTGATCGTGATGGAAGGGAGATCGACCTGCTGATCTATCAGGATGGGCAGCTCTATCCGGTGGAGATCAAGCGATCAGCGACGGTTGGCAAAGAGGCTGTCCGCCATTTTCACGTTCTGGAAGGGCTTGGACTGCCGATCGGCTCGGGTGGTCTGGTCTCGCTCTGCGAAATGAGGCTGCCGCTGACCCCGGTAGTCGAGGCGATTCCGGCATATTACCTTTGAGCCTGCCGGAGGGCCTGACATTTCTCCATTGCCAACGCGTTGGCAATGGAGCTTTCCGGATATTTAAAATGTCAGGGAGAACCAGGTTGGGTTTATAGCGAACACATCGATAGTGCCAACGCGTTGGCAATCGAGCCGCCTCTGCCTGACCTTGGTCAGTCACTCGGCATCAGAAGTTCTCCTTGATATTGCTGGATGGTCCATTCGCTTTGACACTCTCAATGCCAGACCGGCAAGCCTCAACGGATGAGTACATCTGGCTTGTACCGATCACCTGATGATTGCCTGCTTTCAACGTAAAGTAGGGCTGTCCGCTGGATGACGTCTTCTCTTCATACCTCTCTGCCAGTGGACTGTTGGTCTGCACGGAGGCAATACCATTTTCAGCGGCACTCTTTGAGTCATAGGTTTCACTCGTCAGGATTGTCTGGGCGTTTCCTGCCTTCAGCACGAAACGGAACTTACCGCTTTCAGTCTTCGTCAACTCATACCAACCAGCCATGGTGATCTCTCCTTGTTGAAAGCTGAAGCTGGGAGTGGGTAAATCGATCCCTTACCACAGCGTGTCCAGGCGAAAGAATCCTGCTCTGTCATTCGATGTCGACATCGTGCAAGATATTGAAGTAATCGGGCGATCTGCCACGATGTTGAACAAAATAACCTCAGCAATTCACTTGCTGTCAAAGCGTGTCTGATTTGCCGATCACATTGGGAATGCAGAATACTTCACGGTTGACTTAATTGCCAACGCGTTGGCAATCTCACGCAGGGTGATCAGTGCGAGGAGTTATCTCAGTGGAGTTGTCCCTTTCTCCAGGATCTTCAAATATTCGACATAGCTGAAGAGACGATTT
>JBEGMZ010000339.1:0-5840 GCA_041182745.1 Acidobacteriota bacterium | reverse complement strand
AGCGACGTCGTCGACCAGTCAATGGCTACCGGCAGCTTGATCGGCTGATCTCCGGCCCTGACCGGAAAGGGAGGCGGCGGAAGAAGAATCAGAATGGCGGACAGAGTCAGCTTCCAGATATCGAGTTGTCGCATACTACGCGCTCCTCGTCACAATATGGCTGTTCGGTTTGGCCTGGTATCACTCTCCCTGGTAGTGACCAGGATAACGATCCTTGAGTTCACGATAGGCGCTGGCGCTTCCCTCGACGGCGCGGAGAGCCGCCCCGGAGAGATCCTTCTTGACCTGTGCCGGCGATCCGGCGGCCAGCGTTCGCGCCGGTATTCTGGTTCCGGGTGTCAGCACGCTGCCGGCGGCAACCATGGCCTGCTCCCCAACCTCGACCTCGTGCAGAACGATCGCTCCCATCCCAATCACCGCCCCGTCACGAACAATGCACCCCTCAAGCAGCGCACCGTGACCAATCGTCACCTCTGCTCCGATCACCGTCGGGTGGGATCGACTGACGTGAACCACCGTGTTGTCCTGGATGTTCGACCCACGGCCGATCTCGATCCGACCTGAGTCCCCGCGCAGGACCACCCCAAACCAGACGCTCACGTCGTCACCGATCTCGACCTCTCCAATCACTGTCGCGTTGGGCGCAATGAAGACCCGCGCACCAATCTTTGGACGCTTCCCCTCGTACTCGATAATCAAGTGATCTCCCTCCCAGTCCGGGAATCTGTCAGCCCGGCCCGCGCTGTCTGGTAGAACTGATGAAAATAGGCTGCCATCGACCAGCAGGACGAGACCACGACCAGCCAGAGTACGGCCCGTCCGGCGCCATACATCAGCATCCGCCAGTCGAACCACTCAAGCGATCCGGCCCGCAGGTGAACCAGTGCGGCGCTCATCTCCGGCACCGTCCAGAACATTATCACCGGAAAGGCCCGTCCCTCCACCGGTGGGGCGCCATCAACCGAGGAGGTGATCAGCAGAGCGATTGCAACCACCTGCGAGAACATCTTGAACTTTCCCGCCCGCGAGGCCGGGATCGCCCAGCCCTCGGCGGCCGCGACTGTTCGCAGCCCCGTCACGGCAAACTCTCGTCCGATGACGATCACCACCGCCCAGGCTGGAGCGAGCTGGTTCTCCACCAGCGAGATGAAAGCCGATGAGATCAGAATCTTGTCCGCAATCGGATCGAGCAGAATACCAAGGCGGGAGACCTGCTGCCGCCGCCGGGCAATCCAGCCATCGGCGACATCGGTCAGCGAGGCGAGCAGGAAGAGGCTCACCCCGGCAATGTGGCGCGGCATTCCGAACCAGTCCTCAGAGAACTTTGTCAGGAGCGCCACCACCAGCAGCGGCACCAGAAAGATCCGGATCAGTGTCAGGATATTCGGCAGATTCATGGCCGCGCGTAAAACAGAGGCTGCTGAATGCTTAATCGGTCACTTCAATCGAGTCGATAATGCCAACGATCGCCGCGTCGACCGGCTTGTCCTTCATCCCCTCGGCCATCCGCGCACTGCTGCCGGAGACGACGAGAACCCTCTCACGATAACCGGCTCCGACCGTGTCGATCGCGACCAGATACCCTGACTCATCCTCGCCGCGGGGATTGATCGGCCGGACAAGCAGCAGCTTTGCCCCCTCCAGCCGCGGATCCTTCCGTGTCGCAACGATATTGCCGATGATTCGCCCGATGATCATAGTCGGAACCCAGGAAACGCCTATTTTGCCGGGCGCGAGGCAACCGTCAACGGCAGGGCCTCGTCGACTGAGGAGTGCGGACGCGGAATGACGTGAACGCTCACCAGCTCACCGACCCGCCGGGCCGCCGCGGCGCCAGCATCGGTCGCCGCCTTCACCGCCGCCACATCTCCACGCACAATCGCCGTCACAAATCCGGCTCCGATCTTCTCGTAACCGACCAGCGTTACATTGGCCGACTTGACCATCGCGTCCGCCGCCTCGATCATCGCCACCAATCCCTTCGTCTCGACCATTCCCAATGCTTCCATCTCGACTCACTCCTTCCTCGACTGACTCCTTCACCAACGGACAGTTCTCACAACCCGGGACCAGACGCCCCGTCAGAAGCTACTGCTTCAACCCGCCAACCAGCTGCGACGCCTCAAGCAGCAGCTCGACCAGCTCAGCCCTGGTCAGCGAAAACCGCTCACCGTCCCCCACGCCTGGGGAAACCGGCGAACTACCGGCTCCGCCCTGCCCCACCGCGCCAATTCCACAGGCCTGCCCGGTTCGTGCCTCCGGCCTCATCATGCCACCCTTCTCGCGAATATCGAAGAGCTTTTCAATCGCCCGGTTCGGAATGACGTTCTCATTGCCGAGGGTGCGGGCGAGGAAGCTGATCCGGCAGGTATGCTCAAGTGTCTCCAGCTTGTTAAAGGCCTTCTCCAGCGTCTCAGCGTAGGCGACTGCTCCGTGGTTGGCCATCAGCAGAGCATCGTGAAATTTGAGGTAGGGCTCAATCGCGTCGGTCAGCTCGCGGGTCGAGGGAGTACCGTAAGACGCCAGCGGCACGCATCCGAGCGTCAATACCACCTCCGAGAGGATGGCCTTGTCAAGCGAGAGGCCGGCCACCGCAAATGCCGTCGCGTGGGGCGGATGGGCGTGAACCACCGCGTGGACGTCTGCCCGGGCCTCATAGACTACCCGGTGCATCGGCCACTCCGAGGAGACCTTGTAGGGTGATGGTTCGAGCGGATTCCCTTCCAGATCGACCACCACCATCATCTCGGGCGTCATCCAGCCCTTGCTGACCGCTGACGGGGTCGCAATCAGCCGGTTTGGCCCTACCCGAACACTGATGTTGCCATCGCCAGCCACCAGCAGGCCGCGGTCGTAGCACCGCGTCGCTATCCTGACCATCTCTTCCCTGATCGCCTTCTCGTTCACAATCCCGCCTTCCACAGATTCTCACTCTGCCGCCAGATCAGTCATCGGGTTAGCAAGGAAGTAGGAGAGACTCTCAAGAGAGATTGAGAGATCGACCGTCCTGACCTTCCCGCCGTCCGGCGCGTGGAGCTGAATCGGCGCAAAATTGAGCACCGCCCGGACACCAGCCCCGCTGACAAGATCCAACACCTCCTCGGCCGCCGCCGCCGGAACCGTCAGAATCACGATGTCAACTCCATGCTCGCGGATGAAATCCTGCAGATCCTCAACCCTTCTCACCTGCAGACCGCAGCCGACCGTCTGGCCGATCTTGTTCGGGTCGGCATCGAAGACACCGATGATCGAGAAGCTCTTCGGCTTGAAGCCGGTGTAGTTGGCCAGCGCGTATCCCATGTTCCCCGCCCCGACTATCACCACCCGGTGCTCGGTCATCAACCCGAGGATCTTCATCAGCTGATCACGGAGACCGTCAACATAATACCCAACTCCGCGCACCCCAAACTCGCCAAAGTAGGCCAGATCCTTCCGAATCTGCGCCGAGTTGAGGTTGAATCGCTCGGCGAGCGTCTTGGATGAAACAGTCTGCTCGCCGGCCTCCGCGAGCTCATTCAGACAACGCAGGTAGACTGAGAGGCGATTGATTGTCAGCTCGGAAATCTTCTCGGTCTTCATCGATTCTCTTTTTTGTCGCTGCGCGTGCCTCTCTTTTATCGCTGCGCCCACGTCTCCTTTGTCGCCGCGCCTGGCAAGGGCGGCCTCACCCGTGCCGGAAGCTGATTCTACACCGCACTATCAAGAAAACATAGCGCATTTGTAAAAGCCTCGCCGGGTGGGACGAGTGAGCAGGGCCTTCCAATTATTGATCGCACCATGGGCACGAAGAAAGATTGTATCGGGAGACCAGCCTTCCTGGCATCGTACCTTCGTGTGAGGCAAACAGTGATCCATTCGGCCTCGTCCACCCGAAGCCACGCGGCGACGAAGTTCGCTCGCAGGAAAATGCGATTGCCCTGCGAATGAGGGGCTTTGCGATGGCGGTAGTGGGATGAACCGGTGATCGACACTTCCTGCCGGCTGCGCTATTCTGTTGCGCTTATCCCCTCCTCTGCGGCACCATGTCGCCTGCCGGGCCGCCTGCCGGGCCCCTGCTGGGATAGATGGGATTGTAAGGAGGGATTGTAAGGAGAGGTTGTAAGATTGCCTTTTGAGTTACACTTTTGAGTTACAATAGAAAACCAATGGTTCTTGGATGGTTCACGAATGAACCATCCCGGCCACGGGTGGAGGAACTTGTCTTGATTGCCCTGATCACCGGTCGGCTGATGCAGAAAGAGCCGACGCAGGCCATTGTTGATGTTGGTGGAGTTGGCTATGAGTTGACCATTCCGGTCTCAACCTACTACGAACTTGGTGAGCCGGGCAGTGAGGTCACCCTGCGCGTACACACTCACGTGCGTGAGGACGCCCTTCAGCTCTTCGGCTTTCGAACCGAGCCGGAGAAGCGCCTCTTCCTGCTGCTGATCAGCGTCAGCGGGATTGGTCCAAAGCTGGCGATCACAATCCTCTCCGGGATGGGAACCGACGATCTTACCCGGGCCATCACCGCTGGTGATCTGCCGCGGCTGGTGAGTGTCCCAGGTATCGGAAAGAAGACGGCCGAGCGGCTGCTGGTCGAGCTGAAGGAGAAGGTTCAGGGACTGGCGATGAGCCAGGCGGCGGGCAGCGTGGGGCGTTCGCCACTGCTGACGCGGGCGGGACTCTCCGACGACCTTGTCTCCGCCCTTGTCAATCTCGGGTATCCGGAGAGCACCGCCGGGAAGGTGGCCACGAGCGCGCTGGCTGAACTGCCGGAAGGTGAGTTCTCGGCGGTGCTGCGGCACGCTCTGCGCCAGCTGGCGAAGTAGAGGGAGTTCACTCAATGGCAGAGACCAACCCGCGCATGACCAGCCTTGAGCCGATTGAGAACGATCGTCAGCTCGAGCTTTCGCTGCGACCGCAGTACCTGCGCGAATATATCGGCCAGGGGAGGGTGAAGGAGAACCTGCGGATCTTTGTTCAGGCGGCGCGGGCCCGGGGCGAGTCGCTCGACCACGTTCTGCTCAACGGACCACCCGGCCTTGGAAAGACGACGCTCGCCGGGATCATCGCTCGCGAAATGGGCGCCCGTCTCAAGGTAACGGCTGGCCCGGTGATCGAAAAGACCGGTGATCTCGCCGCGCTGCTGACCAATCTTGAGGCGGGAGACCTCCTCTTCATCGACGAGATCCACCGGCTTCACCCGGCGGTCGAGGAGATCCTCTACCCGGCAATGGAGGACTTCGAGCTCGACCTCGTGATCGGGCAGGGACCGTCGGCGCGCAGTGTCAAGCTCGACCTCCCGCAGTTCACCCTCGTTGGTGCAACGACCCGACCAGGGATGATCAGCGCTCCCCTGCGTGGCCGCTTCGGCATCAACCTCCACCTCGACTTCTATCCGCCAGAGGAGCTGCGAGTGATCATTGAGCGGTCGGCGTCGATCATCAGCGCCGGTATCGACCAGGATGGGGCGATGGCGATCGCCTCCCGCTCGCGCGGTACTCCACGCATTGCCAACCGTCTGCTCCGTCGCGTTCGCGACTTTGCCGAGGTCGTCCACCACGGCGCGATCAATTTTGCCGTCGCGACTGACGCCCTCGACCGCCTCGAGGTCGACCGGTACGGACTGGACGAAGTCGACCGCCGGATCCTCCTCACCATCATCGAAAAGTTCAATGGCGGCCCGGTTGGCATCAGTACGATCTCCGCCGCGATCCACGAGGACAAGGAAGCAATCGAAGAGATGTATGAACCCTATCTGATCCAGATCGGCTTTCTTAACCGAACTCCCCGCGGTCGGGTCGTCACGCCATCGGCCTACCAGCATCTCGTCGGCATCTGATCCACCTCTTACTTAA
>JBEGMZ010000338.1:0-10592 GCA_041182745.1 Acidobacteriota bacterium | reverse complement strand
GTCTGGGATCGGAGCACCGCCGTGCGGAGATGGGCTGCATTTGGAACTCCGCGCAGAAACTGGGCGGAGAGCATCTTCATCCGGCCGATGACGCCTTTTTCCGGCATATGTTCGCGCAGGTAGTCACGAAAGAGCAGCAGCAGCTCGTGCATCTCGGTGGGTGTCGGCTGGTATGGCTCGATTCCGTTCATCGTCTCCCACGTCTGGCGGAAGATGTAGGGGTTGGCGATCGCGCCTCGCCCAATGTGAACTGCGTCGCAGCTGGTCTCATCAAACCGCTTCAGGGCGTCCGCCGGGGTTAGAATGTCACCGCTGCCTGAGACCGGTATGGAAACGTGCTGCTTGATCTCACGGACAAGATCCCAGTTGGCGAAGCCACGGTAACCCTGGACACGAGTGCGGCCGTGGAGTGTAACCATCGAGGCTCCGCAGTCCTCGATCATCTTCGCAACCTCGATGCAGTTGATCGACTTGTCGTCCCAGCCGGCGCGAATCTTGACGGTCATTGGAATGGAGATCGCTCTTTTGACCTCGGTCAGGATCTTGCGCAGCTGTGGCAGATCGCGCAGCAGGTTTGAGCCGCCACCGCCATTGATCACCTTGCGGGCCGGACAGCCACAATTGATATCGACAAAATCGGCACCTGCTTCTTCAGCGATCTCGGCCGCCCAGCGCATGCGAACCTCGTCGTAACCAAAGATCTGGATGGCGAGGGGACGCTCTTCAGGTGTGTACCGCATCATATCGTGGGAGCGCATATTGCCGCGCGTCAGACCTTCGACGCTGATGAATTCGGTCACGATCAGACCAACATTGCCGCATCTCTTCGCGATCCGCCGAAACGGAGAGTCGGTCACCCCAGCCATTGGAGAGAGAACAAGGGGTGGGCTGATGCGCTGATCTGCGATGCTGAACGATTCAGGGTAACGCATGGTGGTAGAGCTCGAGCGACCTTTCTCACAAAATAAAATCAGAATATAGCACATGAACCAGGCGAATCTAAGCCAAGATGCCGTTCATGCTTGTTGACGCCGGGATGGATGAGACGTTAGCTTTCAGAAGATGAATAATAATGCTGGAGTCAAACTTGAGTTCCTAATGGAGATGGCGCGGTTGAAGGCGGTACCGCGGCTCGGCTGGTTATTACGCGGAGTGCGCGAGGTCGAGTCGGTGGCTGCGCATTCGTTTGGAGTGGCACTGACGGCCATGTTGCTGGCCGACCTGGCCCGGCAGAAAGGGCTGGTAGTCGATGTTGAGCGGACGCTGCGGATGGCGCTGCTGCACGACCTCGCCGAGGTGCGAATGGGTGATCTCCCCAGCACGGTCAAGCCCTACTTCGGGGCCGGGGCACTGCGGAGAGCCGAGGATGGAGCAGTGACTGCCATCCTCCATCAGCTTGGTGAGCTGGGTGAGGAGTGGCACGAGATCTGGCGGGAGTATGAAGATCGTCTGACGCTGGAGGCACGGCTGGTCAAGGCTGCCGACAAGGTCGATCTTCTCGTGCAGGCGATCGAGTACGAGCGTGGCGGAGCGCGGACGCTCGATGAGTTCTGGCAAAATGCGGAGGAGGACTTCGCGCGTCTCGGGCTGGAGGATCTGATTACGGATCTCATCAGCGCCCTGCGCGCGAGTCGTGAGAATTGACACGGGAGTGACGGGAGAGGCTCAATCTATATGTCCGGTCAGGTTTTTGGAATGTTGGAGCAGGGGATCTTCTGGCTGCAGCAGGCGCCTCCGTGGGGCGTGCTGCTGCTGATGTTTCTGATTGCGTATGTCGAGAACGTATTTCCACCGGCTCCAAGTGACATGCTGCTGGTCTTTGCCGGGACGATGATCGGATTTGGAACCGTCGACTTTACCCCGGCGCTGATTGCGGCAACCAGTGGAAGCACGGTCGGTTTTATGAGCGCCTATCTGCTTGGCCGTTACTTCGAGAGGCACATCATCGAAGGGCGCATCGGCCGGTTCCTTCCGACGGGGTCGATCAAGCAGGTCGAAGGCCTCTTCCGGCGTTTTGGCTACGGGGTGATCGTTGCCAACCGATTCCTGGCTGGAACTCGGGCGATCGTCTCCTTCTTTGCCGGGATGTCACGGATGAGCCTCCCCAGAACGACTCTGCTCTCGGCGCTCAGCGCTGGCGCCTGGAATACCCTGCTGCTGCTGTTGGGAGAGCTCTTTGCCAGCAATTGGAGGAAGATGGCCGGGTACCTGCAGGTCTACAGTATTGTGGTGACAGCGATCGTCCTGCTCGTTCTTCTGATCTGGCTCTGGCAATATCGTCGGCGGAGAGGGCTCACCGCCGAGTGATTCTTAGCGTTGGAATCCCTTCTCGATCTCGCGGGCCGAGATCCGCAGGATGATAGGACGCCCGTGTGGACAGGTCGCGGGATTCTGCCGGGCGAGGAGCTGGTCGATCAGCCAGTGCATCTTCTCTTCGGCCAGGGGCATATTGATCTTGATTGCCGCGCGACAGGCGAGGCTCGCGGCGATCTCGGCCCGAATCTCATCGAGCGAGAGTCCCCGCCGGTCAACCTCAATCGCGTCGAGCAGTTCGTTCAGGAGCGCTTTTGCTGCTCCCGGGGAGAGGATCGCGGGCATGGCGTTGATGGCAATAGTACGCCCGGAGAGGCGACCGATATCGAAGCCGTTCTCCTCCAGTTGCGGCAACATCTCGTCGAAAACGGTAATCTGGGCAGGGGTGAGATCGACTGTCTCCGGGATGAGCATCCGCTGGACCTCGACCTGCCGGCGGCGCAGCGCCTCCCAGTGCTCTTCGAAGAGGATCCGTTCGTGGGCGACGTGCTGGTCGATCAGGAGCAGACCGGATCGGTCAGCGGCAATGATGAAGCTGTTGTGGAGCTGTCCGAGTGGATTGATCTCATCGGCAATAAGCGTCAGATTGCCTGCGGGTCTGAGCTGTGAAGTCACGCTCTCTGAAGAACCACGGGCACTGAGGCATCCCAGTCGATGCGGCCAGTTACTCTCGGTAGTTACTGGCGCCGGCACCTCAGTTGTGGGGTGGCCCGTCTCAATCCGCAGCTGAGTCGGCAGCGGAACCTGGTCGATGGACCGATCTTCGGGGCCGCGACCCGCTCTCTTCTCCAGTAAGGCTGACTCACCCGGGATCTGGACGCGAAAAGGCTCGGCGGTCTCTCCGGTCGGGAAGAATTGCCGACGGGGGAGGGCGCTGACTGGCGGACGGAGATCGGTGACGAGAGAGTCTGATCGTCCCGGCTCGAAGGGGGTGACGGCGGCGCGAGTGCGGGCAATGGCCCCGCGCGTCGCATCCCGAACCAGATCGAAGACGATCGTACCACGCACGAACCGCACCTCGGTCTTGGCCGGATGGACATTGACGTCAACCTCGTGGGGCGGCAGTTCAACGAAGAGCATCGCGATCGGGTAGGCGCCCGATGGCATCATTGCCCGGTAGGCCTCAGAGAGGGCCCGCCCAATCACCTTGTCGCGGACGTAACGTCCGTTGATGAAGAAGTACTGACTGTCACGGTTGGTACGTGGAGTCGAAGGGGAAGAGACGAAACCACGGACGCACATTTCACCACTTTCGTGCGAGACCTCGATCAGATCACCAATGAACTCTTCGCCGAAGAGCTGGTAGGCGCGCTCGCGCAGATCGGCCGCCGGTGAGACCCTGATACTCTCGCGCCCATTGTTGGTCAGGGTGAGGGAGAGCGACGGATTGGAGAGGGCATAGTGGGTGACGAGGTTGGCGATGTGGTAGCTCTCGGTCGCCTCAGTCTTGAGAAACTTGCGCCGGGCCGGCACATTGAAGAAGAGATCACGAATCTCAAACTCGGCGCCACGGCTGAACGGGGTATCGCGAACAGCGAGGATCCGTCCACCGGAGATCTCGATCTCGGTACCGACGTGGGCCTCTGCCGTCTGCGTCCGGAGTCGCACTTTGGCCACGGAGGCGATCGAGGCCAGCGCTTCACCACGGAAACCGAGAGTGTTGATCGCTTCCAGATCCTCGGGCGAGCTGATCTTGCTGGTGGCGTGACGCTCGAAGGCAAGCATCGCGTCATCGCGCGACATACCCTCCCCGTCATCGCTGAGCCGGATCAGCCTCTGCCCCCCCGCCTCGACTGCCACCTCGATCCGCGTCGCTCCAGCGTCGATCGAGTTTTCGATCAGCTCCTTGACGATCGAGGCTGGCCGCTCGACCACTTCACCAGCGGCGATCTTGTTGGCCAGGCTGTCGGGCAGGACGCGGATCTTGTTCATACTAACTAACCGAGAGTCTTGATCTTCAGTTCTGCCAGCTGGGCCGGACTGACCGCACTCGGACTGTCGGTCATCAGATCAGACCCACTCGCCACCTTCGGGAAGGCGATCACGTCGCGCAGCGACTTGGCGCGGGCAAAGATCATGACGATCCGGTCGAGACCGAGAGCGATTCCGCCGTGCGGTGGCGTGCCGTAGCTGAGCGCGTCGAGGAAGAAGCCAAACTTCTCGCGCGCCTCCTCCGGCGTCAGCCCAAGCGCCTCGAAGATGCGTGCCTGGACATCGGCGCGGTGGATTCGAATCGACCCGCCGCCCAGCTCGCTGCCATTGAAGACCAGGTCGTAGGCCTTGGCCCGCACCCCACCGAGATCCTGCCCACCCAGCTTCTCGATATCCTCGTCGATCGGCGAGGTGAACGGATGGTGCATCGCGTACCAGCGCTTGTCCTCGTCGTGGTACTCGAACATCGGAAAATCGACCACCCAGAGCAGCCGGTTCTCCTCCTCACGGATCAGCTTTTCGCGCCGACCAACCTCGAGCCGCACCTGCCCCATTGCCGTGCAGGCGACATCCCAGCGGCCGCCAATCATAAGGATCGCGTCACCAACCTGCGCTCCGGTCGCCTTGATGACCGCCGCAATGCCGTCCGCCCCAAGGAATTTGGTCAGCGCTGACTTGCTCTCACCCTCGAGAACCTGGATGTAGGCCAGACCGCCGGCACCGTAGATTCGTGCGTGCTCGATGATCTCGTCATACTGCTTGCGCGACCACGAGGCAGCCCCCGGGACGACGATCGCCTTGATCGCCCCTCCCTTCTTCACCACGTCAGCAAAGACGGTGAAGCTGCTCTCGGCAAAATGCGCACTCAGATCGACGAACTCGAGACCAAAGCGGAGATCGGGCTTGTCGATGCCGTAGCGGTTCATCGCGTCGTGGTAAGACATCCGCAGGAAAGGCGTCACGGGAGGTTCAATGCCGGCAACGCGGAAGAGTTCACAGATCAGTGGTTCGATCTTCGCAAAGATATCCTCCGGCTGCACAAAACTGCACTCAATATCGATCTGGGTGAACTCGGGCTGTCGATCCGCCCGCAGATCCTCGTCGCGGAAGCAACGCGCAATCTGGAAATACTTGTCATACCCGGAGATCATCAGCAGCTGCTTGAAGAGCTGTGGCGACTGGGGCAGGGCAAAGAACTTGCCGGGAGCCGTCCGGGCTGGCACGAGGTAGTCGCGGGCTCCTTCCGGGGTCGACTTGGTTAGAATGGGCGTCTCAATCTCGTAGAATCCCTGCTCGTCAAGCACCCGCCGTGCTGCCAGCGCGAGCCGGTGGCGCAGCCGGAAGTTGGACTGGATCTCCGGTCGGCGCAGGTCGAGGTAGCGGTACTTCAGCCGCAGATCCTCTGCCGCGCGGCAGTTGTCGATCTCAAAGGGCGGTGTCTGCGCGTCGTTGAGAACCTTCATCTCTTCGGCGATCACTTCGATCTCACCGGTCGCCATCACCGGATTGAAGTTCTTCTCATCGCGGAGAATACACCGACCAGTGATCGCGATGACATACTCGCTCCGAACGGACTGGGCACGTTCCAGCAGGCCTGTGTCGTACTGCTGATCGAAGACGACCTGTGTTATTCCCTCGCGATCCCGCAGGTGGAGGAAGAGTACTGAGCCGTGATCGCGGTAGCTGTTGACCCAGCCCATCAGTGTGACTGTCTGTCCTACGTCTTCCCGGCGGAGTGCGCCGCAATGATGCGTCCTTTTTGTTGTTCCCAGATGATCGAGCATGATTATGAATCCAGTCAGTTTCGGTGCAGTTTAACAATGATATCGCCGACGGTGAGCGACTCCTGCTCACCACTTATCAGGTTCTTCAGGGCATAGCGGCCTTCATTGACCTCGTTCTCGCCGATGATCAGCGCATGGCGGGCGCGGGACTTATCGGCCAGAGCCATGGCCTTCTTCATCTTCCGATCCGCAAAGTCGAGGACGACCGCCAGACCGGCTGCCCGCAGCTGGCGTGCTACCAGAAAGCCGTGCTGCCGTGCCGCTTCGCCGAGGCTCACCACGTAGATCTCCGGTGCTCCGGCGGCCCGCAGGCCCTTCACCACCTCTTCCGGCAGTGCCATCACCATCCGGTCCAGCCCGAAGGCAAAGCCGAAGCCCTTGGTTGGTGGCCCACCGATCGTTTCGGCCAGTCCGTCATATCGTCCGCCACCGACGATCGTATTCTGGGCCCCAAGCCCTGCGCTGCCAGTGATCTCAAAGGCGGTGCGGGTATAGTAGTCAAGCCCCCGAACCATCTCCGGCTGGACGGTGTAGGCGATGCCGCGTGCGTCAAGATGGGCCTTGAACTGTTCAAAGTGCTCACGCGAGGCCGCATCGAGCGACTCGGTGATCGTCGGCAGACCGGCGATCAGTGGCCGGCAGGCCGGGTTCTTGCAGTCGAAGACTCGTAGCGCGTTGGTCTCGTAACGGTGATGACAGTCGGCACAATAGCGCGAGAGATCCGGCTCGATCGCCACCCGCAGTCTCCCGAGATACTCTTCGCGCAGCGTGGCATCACCGACCGAATTGACCAGCAGGGTGGTATCGGTTATGCCCAGCTCTCGCAGGAACCAGTCGAGCATCTCGATCACCTCAGCCTCGATCGCCGGATCATCGCTGTCGCCCATCACCTCGGCCCCGATCTGATAGAACTGACGGTAGCGCCCTGCCTGGGGCCGCTCGCGCCGGAACATCGGACCGGCATAGTAGAGCCGCGTCAGCTCCCCCGGGGAGCGGTCAGCGAACATCTTGTGCTGGAGGTAGGCGCGGACGACCGAGGCCGTATTCTCTGGCCGCAGCGTGATCGACTCACCCTCGCGGTCCTCCCGCGCCCGGTCGACGAAGGTGTACATCTCCTTGTTGACGATGTCCGTCGACTCACCGACGCCACGCGCGAAGAGCTCGGTCTTCTCGATGATTGGTGTCCGGATCTCAGAGAATCCGTAACGCCGGAAGGCCTCCCGCGCCACGTCCTCAACCCGATGCCAGAGCGGGATATCCTCTGGCAGGATGTCTCTTGTTCCACGAATTGTCTGAATCATAAATAAATAAGTCCCCGGACTATCCGACAAACTTAATCGCGGATTGTAGCACGATTCATCTTTCTCTCCCAAATATCGTGAAAGATCGATTGCCGCTTGTTTCAGCCATAATGTTTGATATCGCTCGCGACTGCGCGTAATATCCGGGTGTCCCATCTTACCCATCGACATTGACTGACAGCCTGATGAGGCTTTGACCGGAGGCGATAATGAAACACTCGATGCACAACTGGATGCGCCCGGAGCCGATCGAGGTCACCCTTGAACGGCTGCACCGCTTTGGCTATGACGGAATCGAGATCAGCGGCGAGCCGACGCGCTACGATACCGACGAGGTCCGCCGATTGATGGACCAATATCAGCTTGAGTGCTGGGGCAGTGTGACGATGATGTTCGAGGGGCGTGACCTTATCCATCCCGACGCCGGGATTCGCCGCGAGAGCGTCCAGTACATCAAGGATAGTCTCGACATGACGAAGCGGCTCGGTGGCCGGATCTTCTGCATCGTCCCATCGACAGTCGGCAAGACACGCCCGCTCGCCTCGATGTCGGAAGAATGGGCCTGGGCCGTCGCCGGGCTGAAGGAGGTCACGGAGTATGCTGGCGAGCTGGGCATCGTCCCGGGCATTGAGCCGCTCAACCGCTTCGAGACCTATTTCATCAACCGGCACGACCAGGCGCTGCTGCTCTGCGAGGAGGTCGGCAACAATCTTGGGGTCGTCCTCGACGCCTTCCACATCAACATCGAGGAGGCCGATCCCATCCAGGCGATCCGCAATGTCGGCTCAAAGCTGGTCGACTTCCACGTCGCCGACAACAACCGTCGCCCGGCCGGCAAGGGCCACTTCGACTGGGCCCGCATCGTCGGAGCGCTGCGTGACATCGGCTACGACGGCCATCTGACCGCCGAGTTTGTCCTGACCCTCGACCGAACCCCGATCGCTCTGATGAGCGAGAAGCGCGAGAGCGATATGACCGTCACCGCCGAAGACCTGAAGTTCATCAACGACATGGGCTCCGGATTGATCAGTGGTGCCGACTATGACCGGGCGGTCGAGACCAGCATCGAGACGCTCAAGCGCCATCTCTGAGGTCAGGGGAGGCCGGGGAGAGAAAATACATGCCATCGATCAGACTGACTGTTCTACTGCTTCCGCTGCTCCTCTTCTTTAATTGCCAGCAGCCGCAGCCGGTCGCTCCAGCCGAGCCGCTGCCCAGCCATTACGAGACGCGGCGCAACCACGACCCGAACGGGATCGGCAAGTTCTATCTCGGGCGCGAGATCGCCCGTGTCATGGGCTATCAGGGCGCCGACTGGCTCGAGCGCCCGGAGCGGATCGAGGAGGAGCGTCCCGATGAGGTCGTCGCCCGCATGGCCCTCCGCCCGGGTGATGTGATCGCCGATATCGGCGCCGGAACCGGATACTTCAGTTTTCGTTTTGCGAAGGTCGTGACCGCAGGTGAGGTGCTCGCCGTCGATCTGCAACCGGAGATGCTCGAGATCATCGAACGGCGCAAGCGGGAGCTGAAGATCTCCAACGTGCGCGGAGTCAGGAGCACCGCCCGGGACGTCAATCTCCCCCCCGGGTCGATCGATGTCGCCTTCTTTGCCGATGTCTACCACGAATTCGAATGGCCCCGCGAGATGATGGAGAGCATCGTCCGGGCGCTCAAGCCCGGTGGCCGCGTCGTCCAGATCGAGTACCGCGGCGAAGATCCGGAAGTCCCGATCAAGAAGATCCACAAGATGACCGTCGAGCAATGCCGCCGCGAGATGGCCGCGGTCGGTCTCGTCTGGAAGGAGACGAAGGACTTCCTCCCCTGGCAGCACTTCATCGTCTACGTCAAGCCTTGACCGGTCCGTGTAGGCCCGGTGAAGCTCAATGATGAACCACGAAAAACACGAAAAGCACGAACGAAAAACAATCAGCCATCTTTTTCGTGTCTTTTGTGCCTTTCATGGTTAAAAAAATGATGAACCACGAAACCACGAAAAGTACGAACGAAAAACAATCAGCCATTATTTTCGTGTCTTTCGTGCCTTTCGTGGTTAAAAAAATGATGAACCACGAAAAACACGAAAAGTACGAACGGAAAACAATCAGCCATCTTTTTCGTGTCTTTCGTGCCTTTCGTGGTTAAAAAGAAGAAACGACCTTGAGCGAAACAATCCTCTTCAAAGATGAATCCTATGCCATTCAAGGCGCAATCTTCGAAGTCTATCGCCAAATGGGCTGTGGCTTTCTTGAATCGGTTTACCAGGAGTGCCTCGAGATCGAGTTTCGCGAACGTTCGATCCCCTTTGTGTCGCAACAGGATTTACAACTCTTCTACAAAGGCAGGATGCTGAAGCAGAGGTTCATCCCAGACTTCATTTGTTACGATCAAATCATCGTTGAACTGAAAGCCGTTAAACAAGTTGCACCGGAACACAAAGCCCAGGTACTAAACTATCTGAAAGCATCCAAAATGAAACTTGGCATACTTGTTAATTTCGGGGATTACCCCAAAGCAACCGTAACGCGTCTGGCGCTCTAACTTTTCGTGTCTTTCGTGACTTTCGTGGTTCCAACTCGACGGCGCCCTGGCCTTGACGGATGGGTTAATAAGGAGAGCCACAGGAGTCCGAGATTAATCCTGGATATGGAGTAGAGTTAACCTCCCCGATTCTGATCGAGCAGCCTCTCAGCGGCGGCGAGGCCGGAGAGGAACGCGCCCTCGAGGCGCGGCTGGCCGAAGGCGTCACCTGCAAAGACCAGTCTCCCTGGGGATTCGACGAGCAGGCAGGATTCGGGATGGGGTGTCCGCGGCTGGCTGTAGCGCCAGCGATGGGCCTGCCAGCGACGAACGGGAGCACCAAGCCAGCGTTCGGCCGCGCTGAGCAGTTTCGTCGCCACCTCATCGTGGGGAGCATCCCAGTGGGTACGTGTAAACTCGGGGCCGGCATGGATGGTCACGGTGTAGGCGTCGGGTGAGACTCCCTTGCGGTGGTTGTCGCCAATCCAGGCGATCGGTTCACCCTGAATCTGCACTGCGCCCGGTTCAGGAAGTCTCGCTGGCTGGTCGAGTTCGACCAGGAGAGCGAAACAGGGGTCATAGTCGATCTGTTCAAGCCTGGCGCGTGTTTCGTCAGGCAGCCGCGTCGACCCGGCGTCGAGCAGGGCGAGTGACTGTTCGACCGGAGGTGTAAGGATCAGGCTGGCGGCGGTGAGCGTCTCGCCATTCTCGAGTCGAACCTGCCAGCCATTATCCCAGCCAATCG
>JBEGMZ010000337.1:0-3589 GCA_041182745.1 Acidobacteriota bacterium | reverse complement strand
GCCGCGGTCAACGAACCAGGATTGATTCGAGACGGTTACCACGCCGAGCTGGACGAGCTGCGCAGCCTCGCCCGGAGTGGCAAGAGCCACATTGCAGCGATCGAGGCCCGCGAGCGTGGCCGTACCGGAATCGGCTCGCTCAAGGTCAGGTTCAACAACATCTTTGGATACTTCATCGAGATCAGCAATGCCAACCGAGACCGGGTGCCAGCCGACTACGAGCGAAAGCAGACGCTGGTCAATGCTGAGCGCTACACGACCCCGGAGCTGAAGGAGTATGAGCGAAAGGTGCTCGGAGCCGAGGAGCGAATACTCACCCTCGAGGTTGAGATCTTAGCTGCCATACGCGGAACCATTGCCCGCGAGATCGGCCGACTTCAGCAGGTCGCTCGTGCCCTCGCCTCGCTCGACGTGGTCGCCTCGCTCGCCGAGACGGCGGCACGCCGCAACTATGTCCGCCCAACTCTCCACGAGGGCGACGAGATCGAGATCCGCGATGGCCGCCATCCGGTGATCGAGACTCTCGGCGAACGATTTGTCCCCAACGATCTCGCCATCAACAACACCACCGACCGGCTGCTGATCATCACCGGCCCGAACATGGGAGGAAAGAGCGTCTTCCTCAAACAGAACGCCCTCATCGTCATCATGGCCCAGATGGGCAGCTTCGTCCCGGCGGCATCCGCCAGTATCGCGATCGTTGATCGGATCTTTACCCGCGTCGGAGCTTCGGACAACCTCGCCCAGGGCCGCTCGACCTTTATGGTTGAGATGACCGAGACGGCCAATATTCTCAACACCGCCACCCCGCGCAGCCTCATCCTGCTCGACGAGGTTGGACGGGGTACGGCAACCTTCGACGGTCTCTCGCTCGCCTGGGCGATTGCCGAGTACCTCCACGACCACCCGCGCCACAGCGCCCGAACTCTCTTTGCCACCCACTACCACGAACTGACCGAACTGGCCAGGCTTCGTCCCGGTGTCCAGAACTACCAGGTCGCCGTCTCTGAGTCCGAAGGCCGGATCGTCTTCCTCCGCAAGGTTATCCCCGGTTGCGCCAGTAAGAGCTATGGGATTGAAGTCGCCCGCCTCGCCGGGCTCCCAGGGCAGGTGGTGGCGCGGGCGCAGGAGATCCTCTCCAACCTTGAACAGAACGAACTCGACGTCTCCGGTAAACCCAAATTTGCCCGCCACCTCAAACGAGCCGCGAGGAACGATACTCAGCTCTCATTTCTTGACGGAATGGGCGACGAAGACTGAGACCGGGTTGACCCGACCAGAAACGACCTGTCCTGAATAATCATTTTCCGATACTGATCGAACTAAGGCACAAAGCGCGGGTTTGATTCATATTTGACGAGACGAAGTGGTAGTTCACGCTGGGTAGCTGCCAAGTAATACAAAAATCACTGAAAAATCGATCATCGAGACCGCAACGACCTCATTTTTTGTCCAAAGTCCAGGCCCAGGGCAACGCCCTGGGTGCTCCAATTGCGTGACGCAGAGGTTGCGGAGGTTGCCGAGCAGCTATCAATGCTGTCACCACTCTGCGGCTCTTTGACTAAGTCGGGACTAAATGCTAGAAAGAAATGGCCATATTCTTACATAACAGATATTCCTCTTGGCAGTGCTGGAGAGATCGAGATGAAAGTGTTTATCAGCCACTCATCCAAGGATAAGCCCACGGTCGAAGTGCTGGCGAAAGAGCTGCTCGGCCTCGGGTTTGAGGTCTGGCTCGACAAGTGGGAGATCCGTCCCGGGGAGAATATTGTTGACAAGATCAACATCGGACTCGAGTCGGCTGATGCGGGACTGATCGTCTTTTCGACTCATTCTCAGGAGAGCGACTGGGTGCAGGCGGAGGTTTCGTATCTGACCTACGCCATGATCAGTGAAAAGAAGCTGATCATACCGGTAATGTCGGGCAGTAACGCCTTCGTACCACCGCTGCTACGACCACTCGTCAGGCTTACTATCGAAGACAGCTCATCGATCAGCGACGCCTTGCGCCACCGTCGCCCCGGCCCCCCGTCTCACACCGCTCCAGGCACCCGCTCCATTGAGAAGGTCCTGATTAAACTGACCCAACTGGGTGAAGCAGAATTTCACACCGAGGTACTGATTGCCGGTAAAACATATGCTTCCGAGACGTTTCCGGCTCTGCCACCGAAAGTAGCTCAGGGATGGAGCAGCTTCCTGTCAGGCCAGAGCAACGGGAGGCGGCTCAACTCATCACCGGCCAGTCGGCGCCAACTTGAGAATGAAGTGATCGAACTTGGCCGTGCCCTCTGCGCGGTCTGCCTTCCTGGCGATTCGGCTGCCGCCCTCACCGAACTCATAACGGGCTGCCCGGCAGGGACGACTATCGAGATCTGTTTCGAATCGAACGACTCTAAACTTCTGGCACTCCCTTTTGAAGCAATTCGACTCCCCTATCAGGATCGACTGCTGGCTACTCAAAAACCAGTTGTCACCTTCCGGCGTCCGTCAAACCTGAAGCGGATTAACAGCATAACCCCTGCCGGCCCAGTCAAGGTTCTGGTTGTCGTGGGCGCACCTGATGAGGGACTGACCGCCTCGTCCGTTCTCGATCACGAGCGTGAACTCCATAATATTCTCAACTCTCTTGATGAAGCGCTTCACCTGGAGAACTTTCAGGTCCGCTTCCTTGAGGTAGGACATCCGGATCAGATCGGTAATGCCTTTGCGAGTGACAACTTTCACATCCTCCACATTTCGTGCCACGGAAGCCCGGATTCGCTCCAACTGGAGGATGAAGATGGTAACCCCTTTGCTACCACTTCACAGCGACTGACCGACGCCTTGTCCGGTGCCAGATCTCAGGCTCCCCCACTAGTCTTTCTTAACAGCTGCAAGAGTGGAGCTGACAACATGGCGGCGGCCAGTTTCTCTGAAAACCTGCTGCGAAGAGGTATTCCTCTGGTGATCGCGATGCTGACCAATGTCACTGACTACTATGCAACGCGTCTGGCCGCCGAGTTTTACAAGGAGATCACACGGGGTGAGCCAAAGCTGGCAAGTCGAGCTCTTGCTCGCGCCCGCGAGAGGCTTGAGATCGAGCGTCAGGAAAGACTTCGCCAGGCAACAGGCGGAGAATCATCCCAGGAATATTCTCTTCCCGAGTATGCGACCGCAACGCTCTTTGTTGCCGGTGAGGAGTCTCCATTAGTTGACCTCTCATCTGGAAATACTGAACCGCTAAAAAGGGCGACTGAGCTGAGGTACTTCGGCGATCTGCCCGCTCTCGATATGGACCAGCTGATCGGTCGGCGTCGTGAGCTGCGGGAGGCGATCAGGCTTTTGCGTGACCAGAGTTCAACAAATGCCGGAATCATTCTCACCGGCATCGGTGGGATCGGAAAGAGTGCGCTTGCCGGCCGAATTGCCCAGCGAATGTTTGAGACCCACTTTTTAATTGGGGTTCATTACGGAAAGCTGAGTCTTCAGTCGCTCTGTAAGACTATCGGGAAGACACTCAAAGAAGAAGACACTTCACAGAAGCTGGTCAATTTTGGTAATGAACTTCTGAAGGGTGACTCAGACGACGAGGTACGTCTAGGCCTTATCA
>JBEGMZ010000336.1:0-5349 GCA_041182745.1 Acidobacteriota bacterium | reverse complement strand
CCCGGGAGTTACTTCCAGGTTGCGCTGTCCGGCGCAATCCGCTGCTCACTTCTTCGAACCCGGCTCGCAGGTTGGCTCCAAGCTCGCGCAGATCACGCTTCAAAAGCTCGAAATCGAGCGGCCCCCGCTTGCCTTCGAGCGCATCGACGATCACTCCCAGGTTCATTCCGCAGTTCTTGCAGAACCGCTGCCCCTCTATCGCAACATTGGCGCACCTCGGACAGAACATGCTTCCCTCCCCTGACCGGTCTCAAGACTTCTTGAAGTGATCGATACGATGGAAATGCCCACCTGGTTCTAGCTTTTCTTTCGCTTCCCTGCTGATGGTTTGAGATAAGCGGCGCGGACAACAGTCTTGATGTTTCCGCGAACGTGGAAGTCACCCTCGATCGAGAGCTCAATCGGATCGCAGGCCCTGACCAGATCATCGCGGATCTGGTTGACAACGTGCTCGTGGAAGATCTTCACGTCGCGGAAAGAGTTGATGTAGAGCTTAAGCGATTTCAACTCAATACAGCGCCGATTCGGAACATAGGAAATGTGGAGCGTCGCAAAGTCCGGGAAGTCGGAGAATGGGCAGATCGCGGTGAACTCCGACGAGGTGAAGTTGATCTCGATGCGCCGGCCGGGATAGTCATACTCGAAGGTGTCGAGTGGATAGAGATTCATCTCTTCACGGGGGGTCGAGCGGATCTCGATCGCCGCGGCCGGGGTGACCTCGCGAACAGGTGGAAGCGGTCTGGCTGAACTCTTCTTGCTGGGCATGATGACTTTTCTCTTATTTTCAGGATTGCAGTTCCTGCACCACCTCGGCGGCGATGCGTCGGGCATCGGCGAGCGCCTCTGGCGCAAGGGAGATGGCGGCGACTACGGCGTGCCCGCCACCGCCATAACGCTCACAGATCGCGGCCAGATCGTGGGTTCGTGGACGAACAGCCCACGGGTTCGAACCGACCGAGACCTTTGAGCGGAAGGTCGACTGGCTGACACTGACGCTGTAGGTGACACCGGGATGCAGATAGTATGGAATGAACTTGCTGTAGCCCTCCATGTCCTCGCCGGCCACGTCGAAGAAGACGACCGGACCGACGACTCGGGCCGTCCGGCGGATGATCTCGATCGCACGCTGGTGGCGGGTGGCGAGCGGCTCGATCCGCTCCAGCACGTAGGGTGACCGCGCAACTTCATTCAGCGGCCGCGCGGCGAGATCGCGGATGATTCTCTCAATCAGCTGCTGATCGCGATCCGATTCGATGACCATCGCCAACCGCAGGGCGTCCTCCTTCATCAGCACCGGCTGGACGGGCGATTCGTACAGCGCACCATCGATCATGTTCGCCCATTCGATCAGATCCCGCAGCGGTTCGATGTTGAAACCAAAATGGCTCGCCCCAATATCAGCAATAAATTTTGTACAAGATTTGTAGGTCGCATCAACAAACTTTCGTCCGCTCCGGTCGGCGCGGAAGTGAGCCTCGTCCGCCGGTGTCAGAAAGGCGCTCTTGTGATGATCGAACCACCAGGTCAGGCGGGGAGAGTCGCTATACTTGAAGTCGACAATGGCATTTTCGTCGCCATCAAAGACGTTGTCATCAAAGAGGCCGCCGGCGCGATGCATCATCGGCTGAAAGGCACGATCCCAGCCAGGATTGACACGCTCAGCGTAGAACCTCGAGAAGACAGCGGCCGAGGAGACACCATCGAAGCAGTTTCCGTGATAACAGATCTTGAGTAGACTCATGCGAAAAATCGGTCCTGGGAGAAGATCCGGACCTGGGTGTTGAACCAGGTTGATGCGCGAAAGACAGTGGAACAGCCGCCTGATGGAGCCTTCCAAGGATTCAAAATAACTTTGTATTCTATTCACGTTGGAGGGGTCTTGCAAGTTGTCGGGCGGAGAATAAAGCGGTGATTTGACTCGGGTCGATGGGGTATGATGTTATCTCAGATTTGGAGCGCGCACAGAGAATCAGAGACAGAAGATCTTGGAACAGTTCGGTCTGGTGAAGGGCGGAGTAGCCGGATCGACGATAAGGGGAGACGAGGACGCATGGATAAAAAGGCAGTGACATTGATCAAGGGGGACGGGATAGGCCCCGAGATTGCGGATGCGGTATTGGAGATCTTTGGCGCGATGGAGCTACCGATCGTCTTCGAGGAGGCGGAGGCGGGACTGCAGGCGGTTGAGAAGTACGGGAATGGGGCGCCGCCGCAGACGCTGGAGGCAATCCGGCGGAACAAGGTCGCGCTGAAGGGTCCGACGACGACACCGGTGGGAGGTGGGCACAAGAGTGTCAACGTGACGATCCGCAAGTCGCTCGATCTGTTTGCCAACATGCGTCCGGCGAAGACACTGCCGGGGGTCAAGACGCGCTATGATAACGTTGATCTGATTCTGGTTCGCGAGAATATTGAGGACACCTACGCCGGGATTGAGCACTGGCAAACGCCGGATGTCGCGCAGTGTCTGAAGCTGGTGACGCGGCCGGGATCGCTGGCGATTGCACGATATGCCTTCGAGATGGCCCGTTCGATGGGTCGGAAGCGGCTGACCTGCGTTCACAAGGCCAACATCCACAAGATCTCAGACGGGCTCTTTCTCGACTCCTTCCGCGAGGTGGCAGAGGATTATCCGGACATCCAGTCGGATGACATTCTGATCGACAATGCCTGTATGCAGCTGGTGTCGAGGCCGGAGCAGTTTGATGTGATGGTACTGCCAAATCTCTACGGTGACATCGTCAGCGATCTGTGTGCGGGGCTGGTTGGCGGGCTGGGAGTCGCGCCGGGCGGCAACATCGGCGTCGACACAGCGGTCTTCGAGGCGGTTCACGGGAGTGCGCCGGACATTGCCGGCCGCGGGATTGCCAATCCGACGGCGATGTTGCTCTCGGCAAATCTGATGCTCTACTACCTCGGGTTTGCAGAGTCAGCACGGCGGATTGAGACGGCGATGGCGACGGTTCTGGGAGCGGGGATCAAGACGCGTGATCTTGGCGGCTCGGCGTCGACCCAGGAGTACACGCGAGCGATCATCGAGGCGCTGCCGCCGCTGGAGCTGAGTGGACGGCCGGCGTTTGCTCCGTCGCGTGGCGCATTTGCCCATCGCGAAGCCGTGCGGGAGCGTGCGGACTGGCATCTGCAGGGGGTTGACGTCTTTGTGCGGAACGACGGAATGCCGTCACCGCCGGAGAAGGTTGGTAAGCTGAGCCTCCACCTGATCTCGAATCGCGGGACAAAGATCTATCCAGGGCCGACGCCGGAGATCTACCTCGTCGATCATTTCCGGCTGAGGTATCGGGCGACGGAGCCGATCAGCAATGACGACATCTATCTGCTGCTGGGCGAGATCAGCAAGAAATACGAATGGATGCACATTGAGAAGCTGCACACGATCGATGGGGTCGCGATGTACAGCAAGGCGCAGGGCGAGTAGAGAGACCCTCTCATACAGTTGCAAAGTCCCGGATCGGAGGCGCTCGATCCGGGACTTTTTTATTTCTGCGGATTGAATGATGGCCGAGAATCTGGACGAAGCAGGGGTGGATGATGTAATGAGAATCAGGAATTGATCAACAGCCGCAAACTGAAAGACAGGGGGAGACCGATGAGACGAAGCAGATTGATCGGTATAGGAATGGGAGTGCTGGTGATTCTGACAGCGCTGGGGCGCGGAGTCGGGAGTCAGGACTCACCGCTCAGGGACGAGGCGCGGCAGGTTCTGGCACAGACAGCCGGGACATTGACAATTCGGGGGCTTCAGAAGCCGGTGACGGTGATCCGTGACGAGTGGGGGATCCCGCACATCTATGCGGAGACGCAGGCCGACCTCTTCTTCGCGCAGGGCTTTGTGGCGGCGCAGGATCGACTCTGGCAGATGGATCTGTGGCGGCGCGTCGGGGAGGGCAAATTGGCGGAGGTGGTTGGGAAGAGCGCGGTCGAGCGTGACCGCTTCGCACGGTTGCTGCGGTACCGTGGCAATATGGAGGCGGAGTGGAAGAGTTACGCCCCGGATGCGCAGCAGATCATCGAGGCCTTTGTCGGTGGGGTCAATGCGTGGATTGCGGAGACGGGTGACCGTTTACCGATCGAGTTCAAGCTGGCCGGATATCGGCCGGAGCCGTGGACACCGGAGGTCTGCCTGACGCGGATGGCCGGGTATGTCATGACGCGCAATGCGCCGATGGAGGTATTGCGGGGCCAGCTGGCGCACCAGTATGGAGCAAAGTTTGTCGACGAGTGGGTCGAGGCCGATCCGCCGCGGAAGCTCGAGATTCCCGGCGGGCTCGACCTGGCGGGGATCGGGCCGCGCATCCTGGCGGCGGCCAATGTCGCCGGTGGACCGGTCAGTTTCAACCCGAGTGATGGCAGCAACAACTGGGTAGTCGATGGAAGCATGACCGCTTCGGGCAAGCCGCTGCTGGCAAACGATCCGCACCGGACGATCGCGCTGCCGAGTCTGCGCTACCTGGTCCATCTGGTGGGACCGGGATGGAACGTGATCGGCGCCGGGGAGCCGACCCTGCCAGGGGTGGCCGCCGGACATAATGAGCGGGTCGCCTTCGGGTTCACGATCGTCGGGATCGATCAGCAGGACATCTACGTTGAGGAGCTCAATCCGGCCAACCCGCTCGAGTATCGTTACCGGGGACGATGGGAGAAGATGCGGGTTGAGCACGAGCAGATCTGGGTCAAGGGTGAGGCGCATCCCCGCGAGATCGAGCTGAAGTTTACAGTTCACGGTCCGGTCATTCACGAAGAGGGCGCGCGCCATCGGGCCTACGCGCTGCGCTGGGTCGGCAGCGAACCGGGAACCGCCGGTTATCTGGCCTCGTTGACGCTCAACCGGGTTCGGAACTGGCCGGAGTTTCTGAAGGCGATGGAGCGGTGGAAGGTGCCCTCAGAAAATCTGATCTACGCCGATGTCGAAGGCAACATTGGCTGGGTGGCTGCCGGGTTGACGCCGATCAGACGCAACTGGTCAGGGATGATTCCGGTGCCCGGGGCGTCGGGAGAGTATGAGTGGGAGGGGTTCCTGCCGGTCAAAGAGCTGCCGCAGAGCTTCAACCCGGCCCGCCACTACATTGCCACGGCCAATCACAACATCCTGCCGCCGGGTTACACGAAACAGCTCGGGTATGAGTGGGCCAATCCAATCCGCTACCAGCGTATCGACGAGGTTCTGCGCCGGCCGGGAGTGAAGTATACGGTGGCCGACTTCGAGCGACTGCAGCACGATGAGACATCGCTACCGGCCCGCCAGTTGATCGGAGTGCTCAGGGCGGCCCGGATCGATGAGCCAGAGCTGCAGCCTTACCTGCGGCTGCTCCGCGAATGGGATGGAGTGCT
>JBEGMZ010000335.1:0-7050 GCA_041182745.1 Acidobacteriota bacterium | reverse complement strand
GCGGGAGACCGATGGCTGAAAAACCGGAACCGCTAAAAAAAACGGTATGATTATGCACTCGCGTCACCTGTGGGTGTCCATCCTGGTCTCTCTCGTTACTGTCGCCGCGGCGGTGGCCGGTGTCCGCGATCAGCCACCGGTGAGTGGTCAGGCAGGGAGGGCAGAAGAGAGTGTCGAACTCCTGACCCGCTACCTTCGCCTCGACACTACCAATCCACCCGGAGGTGAGATCAGGGCCGCGCAGTTTTTCGGAGAGATCTTTGAGCGTGAGGGGATCGAGTACCGCATTCTCGAGTCGGCTCCGGGGCGGGGAAATATCTGGGCTCGGCTGCGCGGTAACGGATCGGGCCGGCCGGTCATCCTGCTCAACCACCTCGACGTCGTGCCGCACGACGCCCGGTACTGGTCGGTTCCTCCCTTCGGCGGCGAAGTGCGGGACGGTTTCATCTTTGGCCGCGGGGCGCTCGACATGAAATCGCTGACGATCGCTCAACTGATGCTCATGCTCAAGTTTCGGCGCGAGAGGATCCCGCTGGCCCGTGATCTGATCTTTATCGGTACTGCAGATGAGGAGGCCGGCGGGAGGCTGGGGGCGGGGTGGCTGGTTGCGACCCATCCTGAGCTTCTGGGCGGCGCCGAGTACCTCCTGACGGAGGGTGGAGGGAACATTGTCGAGGAAGATGGGCGGGTGCTCTCGATCGGTCTCTCACCGGTTGAGAAGGCTCCGGCCTGGCTGCAGTTGACGTCTGTGGGACCGGCTGGCCACGCCTCAATCCCACGCTCTGACTCGGCGGTCAATCATCTGCTGCGGGCGCTGAATCGACTGCTCAACTGGACTCCGCCGCTCAAGGTCACTCCGGTTGTCGAGCAGTACTTCCATTCTCTCGTCCCGCTTCTGCCCGCCTCCGACGCGAAGCGCTACGCTGCTCTTCACCGTTCGATCGCCGATCCGGAATTCCGAGCCCGGCTCGATTCCGATCCGGCAGCTCGTGCGCTTTTTCAGAATACGATCGCTATCACCGGGCTGGAAGGCAGCAGTAAGGTCAACGTCATATCTCCGCAGGCCCTCGCCCTGCTCGATACACGCCTGCTGCCCGGTGAGAGGCTGGATCAATGGATACGCGACCTGGCGCGGGTGATCGATGATGAACGCATTACGATCACCCCGCTTCTCGCTTTTGAGCCCATCGCCTCCCCTGTCGACACTCCACTGACGAAGATCCTCGCCGAGGTGGCAGCACGGCACCATCCTGGCGCGCTCATCACCTACCCGGTCACGGCCGGGTTTACAGACAGTCACTATTTTCGACGCGAGGGGATTCGGAGTTACGGGTTCTCACCATTCGTCGCCCCACCCGGGCTGCTTGGTGACGGTCACCACGGCAATGACGAACGGATCGGGAGGCAGGCTTTTGTCCGAGGAGTTCAGTTCCTCCGCGAAGTGCTGGAGCCGCTTGTTCGCCGGCCCTGAGTTTCTATGGCCTTTAGTCGTCTGCTCAATCGAGGCAGCAGGCAAAATATTCTGGAAGGAGAGTGCGATGAGAGCGATTATTCTGCGTGAGATTGGAAGTCCGGACAACTGGCGGATCGAGGAGGTAGCCGACCCGCGACCCGGTCCAGGGGAGGTGATCGTCGCGCTGCGGGCGGCCGCGCTCAACCATCGCGACCTCTTCATTCTGCAGGGGCTCTATCCGGGAATAACGCTTCCGGCGATTCCCGGCAGCGACGGTGCCGGCAGGGTCACGGAGATCGGCGCCGGGGTCGACCCCAGCTGGCTCGATCGTGAGGTTGTCATCGAGCCAGGACTCGACTGGGGAGGGGATGAACTGGCGCAGTCATCACGCTACCGAATCCTTGGAATGCCAGACGACGGAACCTTTGCTGAGTTGATTCGGATTCCGGTCAGCAGCCTCCAGCCCACCCCTGAACATCTCACTCCCGAGGAGGCGGCGGCCCTTCCGCTGGCCGGGCTGACTGCCTATCGGGCCGTTGTCACCCGTGCCCGTGTCAAACCAGGCGAGAAGGTGCTGATCACCGGTATCGGGGGCGGTGTGGCGACCCTTGCCCTCCAGATTGCCCGTCACCTTGGCGCCGAGGTCTTTGTCACCAGTGGCAGCCAGGAAAAGATTGAGCGTGCAGTTGCGATCGGAGCCTCCGCGGGCGTCTCTTACCACGACAAGGACTGGGGACGACGGATCGTTGAGCTGACGGGCGGAGGCCCTCACGTGGTCATTGACAGCGCTGGTGGAGAGTCACTTGAGACGGCAGTTCGGGTCGTCCGTCCTGCCGGTCGGGTCGTCTTCTTTGGTGCGACAACCGGTCTCGCTCACAAGCTTGATCTCTATCGCGCCTTCTTCAAGCAGATCGATCTGCTCGGCAGCACGATGGGCAGCCCCCGTGAATTTGCCGCCCTCGTCGGTCTCTGCCGGGAATCCGGTTTCCACCCTCCGGTCGATCAGGTTTTTCAACTCTCCGACGCCCCGGCAGCCGGCCACCACCTGCTATCGGTGGCCCAGTTTGGCAAGGTCGTTCTCAGGATCTCGTGATCCTTGTCGGGTCACCGCAAATACCAATTCGGGCCGGATACTGTCGCTGACTTCCAACGATTTTGCTGGCGATCGGTGCTTTGCTGGCCAAAGAATGGGGCACGTGCTATTATTCACATTTAATTTAGGTTCGTTCGGAGGGAACGTCGTAGTGATCGGTTAATTTTCAATGCTGGCTACATATCAACCGAATACCAACCGATATTGTCAGCTGTTAATTGAGCACTGATAAGGGAGACTGGTGCGGGTTCCGCGGGTTGATCGGTATCAGCACCATTTGAGATTTGAGTTTACCAAGAGACAATTTCCGGCGCAGTGCATCGGGAAGGATCACGGACCGTGGTTCAGTACCGTGGTTCAGTACCGTGGTTCAGTACCGTGGTTCAGTGAGGATTGGCGCGGCGGCTGGCGGTTCGGGGTTGCGACGGAATGTCAACCAACCTGAAGGAGTAGAGAAACGATTATGTCATCAGTAACTGGCGGTAACGGCCATCAGGCAGTCGGTGGAGCTGTCGGCAGGGTTATCCAGATCATTGGCCCGGTGGTCGACATTGAGTTTTCCGAAGGGAGCCTGCCGGCGATCTACCAGGCCCTGCGGGTAACCAGTGAGGGTTTCGAGGTTCCGCGACCGATCGATGTGGTCTGCGAAGTTCAGCAGCACCTTGGCGAGGGGCGGGTACGGACAGTCTCGATGCTTCCAACCGACGGGATGGTCAGGGGGATGAAGGCGATCGACACCGGAGGCCCAATCCGCGTTCCGGTTGGAAACGGCACTCTCGGAAGGATCATCAACGTCATTGGCGAGCCGGTCGACGAACGCGGTCCGGTCGCCGCTTCGGACTTCTATCCCATCCACGCCCACGCGCCCGGCTTCGAGGATCAGTCGACCACTCAGGAGATGCTGGTTACCGGAATCAAGGTCATCGACCTTATCCAGCCGTTTCTCAAGGGAGGCAAGATTGGGCTCTTCGGTGGGGCGGGAGTTGGAAAGACCGTAACCATCATGGAGCTGATCAACAATATCGCCAAGGCCCACGGTGGTTTCTCCGTCTTTGCCGGCGTTGGAGAGCGGACCCGCGAGGGAAACGACCTCTGGCTTGAGATGCGTGAGGCGAAGGTTATCAACGACGAGGATATGAGCCAGTCGAAGGTCGCGCTTGTCTACGGCCAGATGACCGAGCCGCCGGGAGCGCGCCTGCGGGTTGCACTCTCCGGGTTGACCGTCGCCGAGTACTTCCGTGACCAGGGGCAGGACGTGCTTCTCTTCGTCGACAATATCTTCCGTTTCACCCAGGCGGGTTCAGAGGTCTCGGCACTGCTTGGCCGAATGCCAAGCGCCGTCGGATATCAGCCGAACCTCGCGACGGAGATGGGTGAGCTGCAGGAGCGGATCACTTCGACCAAGAGTGGGTCGATCACTTCGGTCCAGGCGATCTATGTGCCGGCCGACGACCTGACAGACCCCGCTCCGGCCACTACATTTGCCCATCTTGACGCCACCACCGTTCTTTCGCGTCAGATTGCCGAATTGGGGATCTACCCCGCTGTCAGTCCGCTCGAGTCAAGCTCGCGCATCCTCGATCCGCGCATCGTTGGCGAAGAGCACTACAATACCGCTCAGGATGTCAAAAGGATTCTGCAGCGGTATAAGGACCTCCAGGATATCATCGCCATTCTTGGTATTGACGAACTGACCGAGGACGATAAGCTGACGGTCTCGCGGGCGCGAAAGATCCAGCGATTCCTCTCGCAGCCATTCCACGTGGCCGAGCAGTTTACCGGTATCCCCGGCAAGCTGGTGCCGATCGAGGAGACTATTCGAGGCTTCCGCGAGATCGTTGATGGCAAGCATGACGACCTCCCAGAGCAGGCCTTCTACCTCAAGGGGACGATCGACGAGGTGGTCGAAGCTGCGGGGAAGATGTAGGTTATGGCCGATAAACTAAATCTTGAAGTGCTAACGCCCGAGCGCAAAGTGATCAGCGTGCAGGTAGAGGAGATAACCGTACCCGGCATCGATGGCGAGCTCGGGGTGCTCCCCAACCATACGCCGATGATCTCACAGTTGCAGACCGGTGTCCTCACCTACCGTCAGGGTGGCGAGAAACGGTCTCTTCACGTCAGCGGCGGTTTCGTCGAGGTTCTCCCGGATCAGGTCTCCGTGCTCTCGGATGTGGCCGAACGTCCGGAGGAGATCGATCCCGAGCGGGCGCGTCGAGCACGCGAGAGGGCTGAGAAGCGGCTCGCTTCTAACGGTGACGATGTCGATTTTCGCCGCGAGGAGTTGCGTCTCCAGCGGGCGATGATCCGGCTGCAGCTCGCCAGCCGCGGACAGTGAGCGTGTGCAAACAGTCTCCCTCCCCACTCGGCCACGAAGGAGAGGGGGACAGATCGCGTCAGCGGCCGTGAGCTGGTATCAGGCGGGTCGGGGGCGGTGACTTGCCTTCCGACCACCTGATCGCCTCGCCCCGGTCGCTTCCGATGATTCGGTTTCAGACGGAATGGTGATAATGATCTCATCGCTTCAGATCTTCCTCTTTACACTTCCGATTTTGCTCTGGCAGGAACCTCCGGTCACAGGCGAAACGAGCCTCGTCGGGCTTGTCTTCCGCGCCAGCCCGATTGCCAGGCTGATCCTGCTGCTTCTGCTTGGAATGTCGATCGCCTCGTGGACGGTCATCTTTACCAAGTGGAAGGTCACAAAACGGGCCCGCGAACTCTCCGCGATCTTCCTCGACGCTTTCGACCAGAGCAAGGGGTGGGCTGACCTCTCAGTCAATACCGCCTCGCTGCTCGATAACCCGATCAAGGCGATCTTTCTCGCTGCACAGTCGGAGCTGCAGAGGCAGAAGAGCCTCAACACTGAGGCGATTCAGCGTGTCATGCAGAGCGCCGCAATCGATGAGACGACCAGGATGGAGCGTAATCTCGGCCTCCTCGCGTCGACCGCGAGCGCGTCGCCCTTCATCGGCCTCTTTGGCACGGTGGTCGGGATCATTATCGCCTTCCAGGGGCTGACCCAGTCATCAACAGCGTCGATCCAGGCGGTCGCGCCCGGAATCGCAGAGGCACTCGTCGCGACGGCAGCAGGTATCGGGGCCGCCATTCCCGCGGTACTCGCCTACAATCACTACGTTCAACAGATCAAGGTAATGACCGCCGAGATGGACAGCTTCTCCCTTCGGCTCCTCAACCTCATTGAGCACGAGGCCCGCAACTCCTGATGGCCGTCTGCAGTTAGTGATCATTTCATATGGCTTTTACGACACCGAAGGGAAGAACTCAGACCACGCTTGCCGAGATTAACGTCACCCCGCTGGTCGATGTCATGCTGGTACTTCTGGTGATATTCATGGTCACCGCGCCGATTCTGCAGACTGGTATCCAGGTCAACCTGCCAAAGACGAGGGAGGCTGAGGCACGGGAGGCCTCTCCCAGGGCCTTGATCATCTCGGTCGATCGTGAGGGCCAGATCTACCTGAGCGGCCCGAATGAGCGGCAGCCGGTCAACGTCAACGACCTGCCGGACCTCCTCAAATCGAGGCTGGCGGGGTTGGAGGATCGGCGGGTCTATCTGCGGGGCGATGGTGATACTCCTTACCGGGTGATTGCCTACGTTCTCGAGAAGGCGCGGCAGGCGGGGGCAAATGTCAGTCTGGTTACCGAGCCATCCGGATCCGGAGGCGCAAAGTAGTCGACCGGTCTGTTGATTCCGGCTGGGATCGTTTATCGGTGGGAGTGATTTCTGGAGAGCCGATCCTTGTTGAAGAGAGGGGATCTTAAACAGAACCTGGGACAAAGCCGGATCGAAGGCTGGAGGCAGGGGGCGCTGATCTCCCTGCTCCTCCACACCCTGGTTCTGGGGCTGGCTTTCGTCTATTTCCGTCAGCCGGCAGCGACGCGCCTTATCGCCGCTGGTGAGGGGACTGGTGAGACCTCTGGTGCGATTGAGGTCGGACTGGTCGAAGCAGGACGGTTTGGGCTGAGTCTGCCCCGACCGGTCTCCCTCCCGGGTGATGAGTCCACCTCCGGCAACAACGAAATTGTTGAGACGGAGCCGGAACGTCCTGAGGAGATGGCCGAAGTTCTGCCGGCGGAGAACCGCCAGCTGAGGAAGGAGCCGACCGATCGAAAGACGGATCGTCCGACTCCGCGGCAGAGTGAGCAGTATGTCTCAAAGCAACCGCTGAGGGGAGGCTCGGCCGACCGCAATGTCGAGGTTGGTCGTTCTTCTGGCAGTCAGGCACCATCGCTCACCGGCGGCGTCGGAGTGGGCAGCGGGGTTGGGATCGGTGGGCGGGGTCTGCCGGGTGGCTCGGAGTACGGACGGCGTATTCAGTCGATACTTGGCCGTAACTACAACCCACCGGCAGTCACCGCCGCCGGACCGGAGTATGTCATCGTTCTTCTGCGCATTGCACGAGACGGTCGCATACTTTCACTTGCTGGCGGCAGGCTCAACCCGGCCTATATCAGGCGACGAAGCTCGCTCGATCTGGTAAAC
>JBEGMZ010000334.1:0-2635 GCA_041182745.1 Acidobacteriota bacterium | reverse complement strand
GGCGCGGCCATCGAGGTTCCTTGCAAGCTCTCATATCCTCCGCCCGGAATAGCCGAGGTGATATATTCCCCCGGTGCAAGCAGCGATAAGATCGATGCGCTGTTGGAGAAGCCCGATACGCGATCGACTCCATTCAATGTTGAACCGACACTGATCGCACTCGATACGCAGGCCGGAGCGCTCAGCCCATCCTTAAACTCTTCATTTCCTGAAGCGACGACGGTGGCAATGTTTACCGATCGCAACTTATTGATTGCTTCCACGTATTCTTCATGATCGGAATCGCAGGTTTCAGAGTAATAGCCGCCCCCGAGGCTCAGGTTGACCGACGCGATAGAGTAAGAAGAACTCAGTTCGAAGACGCGGTTTAACCCTTCGAGGATATCGAAATCATTCGCCACTGAACACGGAGCAGATACACCAAATTCACGACACGTCGCATCGTCGTTCAGGTGGGAGAATACCTGGATCGCAATTATCCTGGCATCCTTGGCGACTCCGGAAAACGGTTGACCCTGGTAATAGCCGTCCTTGCCGGCGGCAATGCCTGCAACGTGTGTGCCGTGCTCACAATCTTTGGTGCAGGGCAGAGCGGAATTGGGCTCAACCGAACTCTCGACACCACCCGGACAGAGAGATGAGACGTGCTGTGAGGCATCGTTGGTCGAATAGCAGGCTTCAGAAATAACCTTGCCAGCCAACATTGGATGAAACTTGTCAACTCCGGTATCGAGGATGGCAATGACCTGACCCGCGCCCGTGTAACCAGAGTTCCAGGCCTTCGTTCCCCCAATGAATGGAACACTTTTAGCAAGGGCGTGTGGAACCAGTCGATCCTTATTGATGTCAATGACGTCGTTTGACGACTTGAGAGCTTGCAGTCCAGCCGCATTGACCGAGATGGCAAAATAGGGCAAAGATTCAGAACTGCGGGTCGATCCGGGGTCGTAGCCAACCAGACTGGAAATGATCCTTTCACGGCTTCGCTCGATCTCAAGTTGCTGAACTCGTGCTTCGAGGCCTTTCTTCAGCTGCGCCTGCGGGTTATACGCCGCTCGGACCCTGACCAGTACTCGAACCGTTCCTCGCTCAAGAACATCCCTCTCCAGTGATTCGAACCTTCTCAGCGCCCCCTTACTTCGGGTCATTCGGGCGGCCTCCTGCTGCTTGAGCCGGATCATCGCCTCCTGATTATTTGCCGAGTCCTGTTGCGCCATTGCCGGTGTCAGGACTTTCTTTCCAGCCTGACTGCCGATCAGGACGAATGCAATCAGGGCTACTAATACTCCAAATGACACCAGCCTCAAGCTTGCGGAACGAAGACCGCCCCTGTTTGAACCGTGACTTGCAGAATATTTTCTCACCATTTGACTTCACCTCTCTTCAGATAAGGTGCGACCAATTCGTGGCACCCTGGATTAAGCTGGTCTGCATTAATTGATCCAAACCAGGTCTGGCCGATCTACCCCCGACCTCTGAAGATCCGGATGATTCGCCCTGTGCTTGCAACTTCTCGCAACCTGGCACGATGTGATCAATCAGCAGATGACCGTTCACACTCCACAAAGCGATCCGAAGGTGATGAATGGACCACCCCACTTGAATTTTGGGGGCTTCAGATATTGGTGTGGGTAAGCTGAAGCGTCATCAGGCTGATGGGACGCCTCTCCCGGGCACGCGGGGCCCGTATGAAGCCGCCCGCGATCGAGGTCTGGTCGGTCTGACCACCGCGCTAGTCCACACCTGAATGGCTACTTCGAACTTTTAATGAAACTGGCAAGCTGGCTGGCCGGTGGGGTCAATAGGGAAAAACAGATGCTTTGTGCGCCTTAACCGGGCTTCGTATACAACAGCCCAGGGTAAAACCCTGGGCGTGGACTTTGGACAAAAAATGAGGTCGTTGCGGTCTCGATGATCGATTTTTCAGTGATTTTTGTATTACTTGGCAGCCACTCAGCGTGAACTACCACTTCGTCTCGTCAAATATGAATCAAACCCGGGCACGAAGCGCGAGTTTTGTCTCTCGTTGAACTTTGAACATTCACCGTGTCCCGAAGGGACACCGCATACCAGCCCAGGGCAACGCCCTGGGAACCCTGCCCGACATCCCCCCGCGTTCTGAAGGAACGCCGCATCTGCCTGAATGACCGGTTGGAGTCCGGTCGGAGGACGTGTGTCCAATCAATCTCTATGCGGCGTTCCTTCAGAACGCAAGAATGGGGGGCCACGTCTACCCAGGGTTGCACCCTGGGCTGGTATGCGGCGCCCCGTTGGGGCGCTGGTGGAAGTGCCCCCTTTTTGGGACGAAATGTCCACACTCCAGGCCGGGGTGAAACCCCGGGAAGTCCACACCCAGAAATCCGGCGTTCTGAGGGAACGCCGCATATGCGCAAATTACGAACGCAGGGCCTGACAATCCCCGGGCGGTGCGCCTTCAGAGTTCCTGCCGGTATCCCTCAACCCGCGGTGACTGTTTATCCTGCCCACAGTAAATCCGGAAGCCGCCTCTGTTTCTGGCCCGCTCAAAGGCTCGCCTCATCTCAATCTCCTTGCAATAACGGGAGTTGATGAAGCTGGGACTGAGCAGAAGAATGGTCAGATGGGCGGAGTTGAGGTTGTCACTCACCGGTCCCTC
>JBEGMZ010000333.1:0-10011 GCA_041182745.1 Acidobacteriota bacterium | reverse complement strand
GATATTGACAATGTGGCCACGATTCTGACGCTGGAGAAGAGGAAGGAAGGACTTTACCCCATAAATGACTCCCCAAAGATTAATGCCGATCAGCCATTCGATATCCTCGATTGAGACATCGGCGATCGTTCCGCCGAGCGCGACCCCGGCATTATTGATCAGAAGGTGGGCTGCGCCGTGCGCCTGCTCGACCTCCCGGCTGAAGGCCTCCATCTCCTCCCGACTGGCGACATTCAGGCGGTGCGAAGTGAGGCGACACTCGGTGTCACGCTGCGCCATCCGGACAGTCTCGGCGAGTCCGTCCGGGTCGATGTCGGCCACCGCCAGTCCGCCACACCGGGCGGCCAGTTCCAGCGTCAGCGCACGTCCGATGCCCGAACCAGCTCCGGTCACCACTCCGATCGTCTCCCGGTCAATCTTCATCTCGTCTTGATCCCTTCGTATGCTTTGGAGCGGGGTCAGGTCCCTCACCCCTCGAACAATTTAAACCGATTAATCCGGGGCGTCCAATATTTTGCCGCCAATCCAAAAAATCCTGTCGGCGGAAAAAACGTTTCATTTTCAGAGACGATCCATATACACTGACCGCATCCTGCGGATAGGTATGGGCACATACCAGTATGGGCATACAAAAGAATAAGTCTATGGAAATCAGCATTTCGAGATGGGCGGAAGCATTGCGGGTCGCCACGGCGGCTATCATCTCCCTCCGTCTGCGTTCTCTTCTGACCGTCCTTGGGATTGTGATTGGGATTGCGGTGGTGACGGTCGTTGCCGCGCTGCTCGAGGGGGCGCAGGAGTTTATCAACCGGACCGCTGCCGGGCTGGGGCCCGGGATTACCCGCATCGACAAGGCCTCTTTTCAGGACTTCATCGGAGATGCCCAGGCCTTTGCTGAAGCGCGGGCGAAGCGGCCGGACATCACCATTGATGACTATCGCGGCCTGCGTGAAAGATTGAAAGACCGGCTCATTGTTGGAGCGCGCCTGGACGGAGCTCTGCCGATCGGTCGTGGCAACCGTACCCTTGACGGAGTTGTGGTTCAGGGCGGCACCGCCAACATCTCTGAACTGACAACGGTCAGACTTGACCGGGGAAGATTGCTTACCGAGTTTGACGACCAGTATCGCCGGACAGTCTGTGTCATCGGGAAGGATGTTGACGAGTACCTCTTTCCGGATACTGACGCCGTGGGGCGGAGTGTCAGGCTCGGTGGAACCGACTACGAGGTTGTTGGAGTCGCGGCGCCGCTTGGTTCGTCGATTGGGGCGTCGCAGGATGGCTTTGTCCAGATTCCGCTTGGGACCTTCACGAAGATCTTTGGAGCAAGGTCAAGGTCGATCAGCCTTCTCACCAGGGCCCGCGCCGATCAGGTGCTGGACAATCCCGAGGTCGAGGAACTGACGCGGATCGCCATGCGACTTGAACGGGGTCTCCAGCCGGGTGACGATGACAATTTCAGCGTAACGACGGCGAGGAGTATCGAGGCGTTTGCCGGACGAATCACGTCGATCGTCGCGCTCGTCCTCTACCCGCTAACCGGTATTGCGCTGGGGGTGGCTGGAGTGGTGGTGATGAATATGATGCTCGCCTCGGTCACCGAACGGACCCGGGAGATCGGGATACGGCTCGCGATCGGAGCCCGCCGCAGCGACATCCTGATACAGTTCCTGATCGAATCGACGCTGCTCACCCTGACAGGGGGAGTGATCGGAGTCGTCCTTGCCACGTTGCTGGTTCAGCTGGCCGCCCTGCTGACCGGCTTTCCGCTTGCTGTTCCGCTCTGGGCGCTGCTTGCTGCGCTCACCGTCTCCAGCTCCATCGGAATCATCTTTGGAGTCTTTCCGGCTCGCCGGGCGTCGCGACTCGATCCGATCGAGGCCCTTCGCCGCGAGTGAGCCGTCACGGGGGTAACGTATGATTCTCCGCCACCAACTGCTGGTCGACATCCTTGCCACTGTTCTGGATTCGCTGCGGGCCCACAAGCTGCGTTCGGCGCTGACACTGTTGGGGGTGATCATCGGAACCAGTGTGGTGGTGATGGTTGGAGCGGTGCTGACCGGGCTCTCTGCACGCGTCGCGGCGATCACCGAGCAGAGTGCCCCGAACGTCATCTATTTCACGCGGGAAGAGAAGATCGGTCCATCCTTTCGAACTCCGAGTGCCGAAGAGCGACAGCGCCGCAACCTGACGTACGAGGACGCCCTCGCCGTTGCCGCGCTCGATCTGCCGCAACACGTCTCGCCCCAGAAGATTCGCGGCAGCTATGGCCCGACCGGGGACAAGCCAAAGATGAACTTTGCCGGCCGCGAGGCGATCAACCCGCTCCTCCTCGGAGTGTGGGAGAACTTTCCCGACATTGTTTCGGTCGAAGTTGCGCAGGGGCGGTTCTTTACCGCCAGTGAACGAGAGACTCGCGCCCAGGTATGCGTGATTGGCAACGGGATCGCACGGCAGCTCTTTGAGGAGGCCAATCCGCTTGATCGGGAGGTCCGGATCGATGGCCGCATCTTCCGCGTCATTGGTGTTCTCGAGAGCGCTTCCGGCCAGGGGGTGATCGGAAGTGACGAACTCGATGAGCGGATAGTCTACGCGCCATTTGAGACGGTGGCGAAACAGTACCCGGAGATTGAGTCGACGGTGATAGTTGTCCGTGCGCCGGCAGGGCGGATCGATCCGGTGATCGAGCAGGTGACAGCGACACTCCGGACGCGACGTAACGTACCTCCCTCGGCGCCAAACAACTTCGGGGTCAATCGAGCCGAGCAGGTCTTCGAGGTCGTCCAGCAGATCATTCTCGGGCTCGCCGCCATCATTGTGCCGATTGCTCTGGCGGGACTGGTGGTTGGGGGTGTCGGCGTTATGAACATCATGCTCGTATCGGTGACCGAGCGTGCGCCGGAGATCGGGATTCGTCGTGCCCTTGGGGCGCGCAAGCGTGATGTTCTTGCACAGTTCCTGATCGAGGCGATCGCCCTGACCGGGGTCGGCGGAGTGATCGGCATCGTGACCGGGTTCGTCTTCGCCTTCATCATCCAGTTTCTGGTCAACTTTCCGGCGGCGGTCCCATTTTGGTCGATCGTCGTCGGCTTCTTAACTTCGGCCTCGGTCGGTCTGATTGCCGGCATGTGGCCGGCTGTCCGTGCAGCCCGGCTCGATCCGGTCGCTGCTATTCGGGGGGATTGAGCCAGATATGCCTAATAGTCCTGATGAATCGAAAAGGCCGGCGCTCTTTGCACTGGCTGTTCTCTTCGCAATAAACACCCTCAACTTCTTTGATCGGCAGATTCTGGCGGCGGTCAACGAGCCGATTCGAATCCAGTGGAATCTTGGTGACGGTGCGATGGGTGTGATCTCGACCGCCTTTACCCTGATCTACGCCGCAGTGGGGGTTCCACTCGGACGCTGGGCTGACCGGGGGCGCCGGACGCGAATTCTCGGCCTCGGAGTTGCGTTCTGGAGCCTCTTTACTGCCGCCTCAGGCCTCGCCTGGAGCTACTGGTCGCTCTTTGCGGCGCGGATCGGGGTCGGGGTGGGAGAGGCGAGCTGCTCCCCCGCGGCCAACTCGATGATTGGCGATCTCTTTCCACCGGCACAACGGGCACGGGCGATCTCGGTCTTCATGCTTGGTCTGCCAATCGGGATCTTCCTCTGCTATTGGCTGACCGGGATGATCGTCGAGGGTGCGGCGCCGTACGTTGGACCGGAGAACGCCTGGAAGGTTCCGTTCTTCTTCGCGACCATCCCGGGATTGATCCTGGCGGTGATCGCCATGCGGTTGCCGGAGCCGGTGCGTGGTGCCAGCGAGTACGGGGTAGCCGGTGGGCGGATCACCGGATCACCCTGGCGGAGACTGCTGACGATTCCCACTCTCTGGTGGATCATCATCTCCGGAGCACTCCATAACTTCAACGCCTATGCGGTCAATGCCTTTCTTCCCGCCTATCTTGGCCGCTACCACGGGCTGGGCCTCAGACAGGCCAATACGATCAGCGCGATCGTTCTTGGGGCCGTCGGCGTGGTTGGGCTGCTTGGGGGCGGGATCATTGCTGATCGTGTCCGCCAAAGGAGCGAGCGTGGCCGAATGGTCCTCGGATCGCTCTGTCTGCTGGTCCTCATCCCGTGCCTCTTTTTTGCACTCCGTCAGCCACCAGGAGCCATCGTTCCATTCATGCTACTGACCGGTTTTGGCTGGTCGTTCTTCTTCGTCTACTATGTCACGGTCTACCCGACAATCCACGATGTTGTTGAGCCGGAACTGCGGGGGACGGCGATGGCGATCTACTTCTTTGCAATGTACGTCCTGGGGGGAGCTTTCGGCACGACAGCACTCGGATTTCTGAGTGATTACTATGCCCGGCGGGCAATGCTTGACGCCGGAGCGACGGTTCTGAGTGAGGCCCACCGGGCGGTCGGTCTGCACGATGCGCTGCTGATCGTTCCGGTCAACGCGGTGATCCTGGCCCTGATTCTGTTTGCCGGCTCGTTGACGGTACGGCGCGATATCGAACGGCTCCGCGGGTGAGTGAGGATCGGAACCAACAGGGCAATTGCAGGATGGATCGAGAGGACCTTCCAATTTGAGGTCACTCTTGAAGCCAGTCGGAGGCGAAGAAGGCTGGCCGGAAAATGCGATTGCCCTGTCGGAACCAATGTGTTAAAGAAGAATCGCGATGGACTCTGAGCGCCGAAAATTTCTGGAGATGGGTGGAGCGCTGATTGCGTCGCCAGGGCTGGCCTGGCTGGCTGCCGCGCAGGAGCCGGATCCTTACACCTGTCCGATGCACGCCGAAGTGCTCTCGAAGCAGCCCGGTCAATGTCCGAAATGCGGGATGAAGCTGGTTCCACGTTCTGCCCCGCCACTCTGGACCTGCACGATGCACCTGGATGTGATGAGCCCGGAGCCGGGCAGCTGTCCACGCTGTCAGATGAAGCTGACCCGGGTTGGAGAGGTCGAGGCACGTGAATTTCAGGTGCGAATCGAGACCTCGCCCTCACCGCCGCAGGCCGGCCGCGATCTGCGGATGCGTTTCACCGTCCACCATCCGGATGGTGGACGGCAGGTGCGGAAGTTCAATATTCTGCACGACATGCCTTTTCACCTCTTCATTGTCAGCCAGGACTTCGAGAGCTTTGATCACATTCACCCCGCACTGCAACCGGATGGCAGCCTGGTTATTGAGACACGCCTGCCGAAACCTGGCTACTACCGAATATTCTGCGACTTTTTCCCGGAGGGGGGGATGCCCCAGGTCTCGCACCAGCATCTGGTGACAGCGGGTTTCAAGGGAGACCTGGTGGCTTCACTCGCCCGGCTTGTTCCCGATGTCCCCCGCGCCGGGCGGTATGAACGAACTATCGATGGCACCCGGTTTGAGCTCACCTTCGATCCGGAGCGGCTCTATGCCGGCCAGGAGTATGAGCTGCGTTATCGACTCTTCGATCAGTCGTCAGGGCGACCGATTGAGGATCTGCGCCCCTATTTGGCAGCCTGGGGGCATACCCTGATCCTGAGCGAGGATGGGACCGAGTACCTCCATTCGCACCCGACCGAGATGCTTCCAGAGGGGCTCAGTCAGTCCCGGGAGCGGCAGTTGAAGGGGCGATCCGAGGTGGTCTTTGACACCTTCTTCCCGCGCCCCTCCCGCTACCGTATCTGGTCGCAGTTTCAGCGCGGCGAGCGACTGATAACCGTTCCATTCACGATCGACCTGCCAAGGCTCGATTGATCGCGTCTGAAGAGGAGATGAATGATTGAGCTGATCGATGTTTCGCGCTCATATGGCGGTGCCCGGCCGGTTGCCGCACTGGGTGCGGTGAGCCTCCGGATTGGGGCGGGGGAGCGGGTCGCCGTCATGGGACCGTCAGGGTCAGGCAAGTCGACCCTCCTCAACCTGATCTGCGGACTTGACCAGCCGACGACCGGATCGATACTGATCGAGCAGGTCGATATCGCCTCCCTTGACGATGATGCGCGGACCCGCCTGCGGCGTGAGCGGATCGGGATGATCTTTCAGACCTTCAACCTTCTTCCGACTCTGACAGCGGTTGAGAACGTTGCTCTGCCACTGCGGCTGAAAGGAATGAACCGACGAAGGGCCGAGTCGCGGGCGGCGGCGATGCTGGAGAAGGTTGGGCTTGGTGATCGTGCCGACCACCGACCGGATCAGCTTTCCGGTGGTGAACGCCAGCGGATGGCGATTGCCCGTGCCCTCATCTTTGAGCCTCCCCTCCTGCTGGCCGATGAGCCGACAGGTAACCTTGATTCACGGACTGGCGATGAGATCCTCGATCTGCTTGATCATCTTCACGCCGAGCTTAATACGACCATTCTTCTCGTTACCCACAACGAGGATGCGGTCCGGTTCTGCCAGCGTCTGATTCGTCTGCGTGATGGACAGGTGGTGAGTGACAGCCTCATCGGGGGAGATGGCGAATGATCGGAGCAATCTGGCAGGTCACCTCACGGCAGTGGGGAATGCATCGGCTGCGGACCGTTCTGACGATTCTGGGGATCTCGCTCGGGGTGGCGGTCCTCTTCGCTGTCCGCACCGCCAATCTGACCCTGCTCAGCTCCCTTACGGTGACGGTCGAAAAGCTTGCCGGAAAGGCGACGCTCCAGGTTGTCGGCGATGAGGGTGGCTTTCCGGAAGAGGTCTGGGAGACGGTCAAGGACACTCCCGGAGTCCGTGTTGCCCAGCCGGTGATCGAGGTGCTCGCCAATATCGCCTTTGCCGATGAGGGCCGTCTGCTGATTGTCGGAGTCGATATGCTCGGCGATCGCGAACTGCGCGAGTATCAGTTTGACGAGGAGGGCAGCGAGATTGCCGACCCGCTTGTGGCCCTCGCCCAGCCCGATTCAATCCTCGTTTCGCGGGTATTTGCCGACAAGTACCGGCTTGCGGACGGTGACCGGCTGCCACTCTACACCTCCCAGGGGCGCAAGGAGTTTATTGTCCGTGGCATCTTTCAGCCAACCGGGATTGGGGAGATCTTCGATGGTCAGATCGCGGTTATGGACGTCTTCAATGCCCAGTATGTCTTCAACCGAGGTCGGAATATCGATCGAATCGATCTGATGAACGAGCCGGAGGTCGAGGTCGAAGAGCTGGCCGCCCGGATACGGGCGCGTATTCCAGCTGGAATCGACGTCACTCCACCAACCGCCCGCGGGCAGGGAATCGAGAAGGCCGTCTCGGCGATGCGGATCGGGATGCTGATTGCCAGCTTCATCGCCTTGCTGGTCGGAGTCTTTATCATTTTTAATACCTTCAGCATTGCAGTCAATCAGCGATGGAAAGAGATCGGTATCCTTCGTGCCATCGGTGTCGAGCGGCGCAACATTCAGATAATGTTCCTGGCTGAAGCCCTCGTCATGGGGATGGTCGGCAGTATCATCGGGATTGGACTTGGCTTTCTGCTGGCGGTTGGGGCCGAGCGTCTGATGAGCGAAGTTGCCGCGCAGATCTTCAGCTACGTCGCTACCCAGCAGCCCCCGGTCTTTCGAGCCGACTATGCCCTGACATCTTTTGCTATCGGGACGATCACTTCACTGATCGGAGCCTGGCTGCCATCACGGGCCGCAACCAGACTCGATCCGGTACTCGCGCTTCACAATGTCGAAACCCGCCAGCGAGAGGCAGTGCTGGGGCCAGGCCGGCTCGTGCTGGGAATCATTCTGATCCTGATAGGTCTTCTCTGCGTCGCCTTCGCACCGCTGCGAGTCAGTCTCGACTATCAGTTCGCCTACCCATTGCTGATGATTGCCGGGCTGATTCTCATTCTGCCAAAGCTGGCTGAGCTGGTGGCCATTCTGTTGCGTCCGGTAATGGATCGGCTCTTTGGAACCGAGGGGGTGCTGGCTGTCGAGTCGATGATCCAGTCTCCACGGCGGACAACCGCGACGGTCGGCGCTCTGATGATCGGGCTCTCCTTTGTCTTCTCGACCACATCGTACGTTCGCAGTTATCAGCAGACGGTCGAGCAGTGGATGGAACGCTTTATCAATTCGGACCTCATCGTCTCGACCTCCGAGATGGCCCGCTCTCGAACCTACCATTTCAGCGAGGAGCTTGGCCGTCGCATTGCCGCCATTCCCGGCGTCAAGCGGGTCGAGAATGTGCGCTTTCTCTTTGTTCCATACGCTGATGATTCGATCGCGGTGGTCGCCTTCGAAATGGACGGCTGGTTCGCCCGGGTCAGCGATCCGCTCGATGTCGGGGATATTGACGAAGCACGGCGACTGCTGATCGAGGGCGGAGGGGTTCTTGTTTCGCGCAATCTGACGACCCGCCACAATCTTGCGATTGGCGACAGGATTACGCTCCAGACGCCGACAAGACCTTTCAGCTTTCCGATAGTAGGTATCATTGATGACTACACCTCCGAGAAGGGGGCTGTCTTCTTTGATCGTCGCCTCTACCGTGAGTATTGGAATGACTCCGCCGTCGATATGATCGATGTCAATCTCGAGGAGTCGGTGCGAGCATCTCCCGGCGGAGTAGCCGCCGCGAGGGATCGCGTTCGGCAGGCCCTGCGCGGAGAACACCGCGCCTTTGTCTACACCAACACCGAGTATCGAAAATGGGTTCTCGACCTGATCGACGGGTTCTTTGTGATCAACCATATGCAGACGGTAGTGGCGGTGATCATCGCCGCACTGGGAATCGTCAACACGCTCATCATCTCCGTCACTGAGCGACGACGCGAGCTCGGAGTCCTGCGGGCAGTTGGCGGGTTGCGACGTCAGATCGGACGGATGGTACTGCTCGAAGCGGCAGTCATGGCGGTGGTTGGTGTAATCAGCGGAACCCTCGCCGGGATGATGAATACCCTCTTCCTGGTCCGTACCGCCGCCTCGATGGTGGGTGGATTCACCATTCCGTTCCATTTTGCACCAGGAATGGTTCTGCTGGCCTTGCCGCTCACCATTCTGATCTCGTTGCTGGCGGCCTGGTGGCCGGCCCGCAAGGCGGTCAATCTCAATGTTGTTGAAGCCATTGGCTACGAGTAATCACCATGCTGATTTCGATAATTCTCCTGCTGATTCCACTGTCCGCCAATCCTGTCCTGCCACCTGAGGCGCGGACAATCATGGAGGCGGTCTACCGTCAGGATACGAGCCGCGACACGACCTGGCGCGCAGTGATGGACGTCTATGACCGCAAGGGCACTCTCCGCCGTAAGAAGTTCCATTACCGCAAGCTCGGATCGCTTGGCAACAGCCGGACGCTGCTCCGCTTCTTCGATCCGGCGGAGGTGCGCGGAGTCGGCCTGCTCTCGATGAACCTCAGCAGCCAGTCTGGAACTACTGACCGTCAGTGGATGTACACTCCGGCAATCCAACGTGTGCGCCGGATTGCGACACAGGAGCGCCGTCAGCGATTTCTCGGAACCGACTTTACCAACGAGGATATGGCCGAACGGATTCTCGATGACTTCAGCTATCGCCTGATCGGGGAGGGAGAGGTTGTCGATGGTCGCGCCACGTGGAAGATCGAGGCCCGGCCCGTATCGCCTGACCGTTCACAGTATGCCTGGATCTACCTCTGGGTGCCTAGGGATATCCCCTATGCGACGCTGGTCGAGATGTACGATCGGCAGGGTCAGCGCCTTCGCATCCTCAAGGCGAGCCAGCTGGAGAAGATTGCCGGAATCTGGGTCGCACGCAACCTCGAGATGGCTTCGCCGATCGAGAACACCCGTACCGTCCTCTTCATCGAGGAGATCAGATTCAATACCGGTCTGAAGGAGGATCTCTTCAGCCAGCAGTCGCTTGAAAAACCCAATGTCTACTAACAATTGCGCAATTGATTGAGCATCTTTGGAGGTAACAAGACGCGCGTCCTCCGCCAGCCGGACCGATAAGAGCGGCAGGGCGAGAGGATCCTTTGATTTTCTGCTCTTCATTCTGCTACTCTGATTGTCATTGATTACCCACAAACCTTCTTATGAGAACAATCGCACCAGTACGAGATTCCGTATCAGCCCGGTTCTGCCAGCCTGGCCGAC
>JBEGMZ010000332.1:0-4404 GCA_041182745.1 Acidobacteriota bacterium | reverse complement strand
GCGCAGGATGTCGTGCCCGTTCATTCTCGGCAGCATGACATCGAGAATTATGGCCTCAAAGCCACCGGCGGCGGCGCGGGCAAGTCCCTCCCGGCCATTGTGCACGGCGGTGATCTCATAGCCCAGTGGGGTCAGATAGTCTCTGATCAGGCGACAGAGCTTGAGGTCGTCGTCGATCAGCAGGAGTCGTGAACTGCTGGTCTCATCAGCGCTCATTCTCTTCCTCTCTCTTCGGGGTGGCGGGGAGGGCGATAAGCACACCCTTGTACATTCCCATTCCGCAGGAGAAGCTGATTCGGTCGTCCTCCAGCGGAGGAAGTTCGAGGATCGTCGTCTCCCCAAGGGGAAGCCGACGCCGGATCCCAAGCGCCGGAATGACGATCTCGCTCGCGCAGTTTGGCTCTGCCGCCCGCTCAATGGCAAGCCGGAGTGGCTGGCCGGACGGAACCATCACCTCAGCGGGAGAAAAGCCACGTCCCCCAACCCTGATGGCGGCCAGGCTCCCCACCTGATCCGGCCGGGCCCGGCGGTCAGACCTTCTCTGCGTCACCACCCGACGCGAACCAATCCTGAAATCGAATGGTACTGTCATCACCTCTCCAGTGACCTGAAACTGTGCCCAGATACGGTAAAGTCCCGGATCGGGAAAGATGATCATCGTTCGGATCTCTTCCGGGGGTGGACCAGGGTCGAAGGGCAGATGCGAATGGCCCGGGCTCGCCGCCTCCCGCGGCATCCCTGACTCGAAGGGGTGGGCGTGAATGAAATGCCGGTGGCCCTGATTGATGACCACGAAGTGGGCCCACGCGCCGAGAAATGGCTCGAGGCCGGCAATCATCCGTCCGGCCCGATCCCTGACCCGCAGTCGAAACTCGATCTCCTCGCCGGCTCGCAGCTGGCCGACCGGAGCCAGTTGCAGGTCGATACCATCCCAACGCGGCTCAACCGGGACGCTCCCCGTCGCTCTGCCTGCCAGGCGTCGATCTTCTCCCTTAACATCGACCAGGTAGGAGACGATCTGCTGCCCTCCGCCCGGTGGTGTGTAGTCAGCGTAGAGCCGATAGCGCCCCTTTCGAGTGAAGCGGTGGTCAACCTCGTAGCGGTCACCTGCAACCAGCTCCGGATGCAGATGATGAAAGACTCCAAGATCCTCCGAAACTATCAGTAGATGGATCGGCCGCTCGTGCACATTCTCAAGATGTCGGATACTGCCCCCCGCTGGTGATCGCACCTCGAAGCTGAAACGGGTCAGGCTGGTCGTCGTCACCTCTCCCTCTCGCAAGCGCAACCGCATCCTGAAACCCTGCTGCGGCGTGATCGATTCGATCTCCCGCTCTCCTTGCTCAACCTCCTCCATCGTCTCATCACGCCACGCCTCTTGCAGCTGACGCAAGGTCAATGCTCCCCGGTAGTGACCCGCGAGCAGATACGGAAAGGCCAGTCGCCCCGCTTCATCGGTCGTCATAAAATAGGCGTAGGTGCCGGCCGGGTAGTCCGGTGTGATAGTCCACCGACCATTGAAACGATCGAGATCTCCGGCACCAGGCTCAAACACGTAGTCCTCGATGAAGCTGCCCGGCGGGAACTCTGCGCTCACTGGTGGCCCGTGCTGTCCCGGAGTAAGTCTGGTTCCATCCGGCAGTCGGTCTCTCAACGTCATTGATCGTAGTCGATAGCCTGAACGAAGACGCCGTACCTGGCCTCCACCACCCGAATCTGCCAAGCCCCACGGACCGTAGATGGGGTAGCCGTCAAGCGCGAATCCGATGATTGGCGAATGGCTGCCATCTCCCGCAATCAGCGCCTCGAGCAATCCTGGTGCGGTCGTATGCGTCAGCTCGGCTCGCGGCCTCCCGGTTGCGACAAACCGGCCGTCATCATTGAGCGCCAGCTGGTCGAAGTGCCAGATATTCTGTCCGCGGTACGAGCGTTGACCGTTCTGCTGATAGATCGGCACTCCATTCACAAACAGTCCGACCACCTCCGGCCTTACCGGAACCGGATCACCTCCGTTGAGCACCGGATTGGCCGGTATCCTGAAGCGGTGCCGGCGTTGCTGCTCGACCGGACCGACCGGTGTCTGAAATGGACCGAGATAGTGGAGCGAGAGCCCGGCGGACCGAACTTCGATCTGGTCACCAACTCTCCTCACCGTGTGGACCTCAGGTCTGATCGACGCCACCCGCTCTCCGCCCATCCGCTCCCCACTCATGATCCAGGGCGGTCGCGCCGGCTCCTGCCCCAGCCCAGTCCAACTCCCCAGATTGAGGAGCATCACTACCGGCAGTATCATTTTCAACTGCAATGTTCTCATTAGCCGGCACGCCTCTATTTAATCGATACAAAAACTGTATTGGCCGACCGGGTGCCGGCGGTGATCACCACCGGTACCCGCCCACGTCCCACCAGCGCTGCCGGAATCCGCACATTGAACTGATCCAGACCCGCATACGTTCCCTGCGTTCCGGCATAGGCCACCGGCGCCTCGACTCCATCGATCTTTGCCGTCACTGCCGGTTGTCTGTCACCCAGACCACTGCCGAAGAGCACCAGATAGACCTCATCAGTCGCTGGTCCAAGGTCGATCGGACGTGCCTCAAGTCCAGCCGGACCGACCTGATACACCTCCTCGCTCGTCACATTTCCACTCCGTGAGCGGACAACATAGGCCGCCGCTATGCCGTCCGCGCTAAGCATAAAGAGATTTGGATAACTGGTGAGAATGTTGATCCCACCATTGAATGAACTGCCGTTGGCCGTGATCGTCACCGTCGCCAGCCCTGTTGCCACTCCATCAGGCACCCGATAGTTGACCTGACCCGGTGAGGCATATGAGATCTGTGCTGCCCGTGAAACTCCCGCCGCGTCACGTATCGTCACCGTCGTCCCCCCCAACGTCAATGGCCACTCCGGTGTCGCAGCGCTCTCGGTCGAGGTCGAAAGCCTGGCGCCAAAGAGCGCGAAGGCACTCGCCAACGATCCGGGCGCCATCGGTCCACCCTCGAACGATGCGGCTGAAACGTGCATCGTCCCCGGATTGACCGGCCCACCTCCGACATCCCGCTGCAGCGCGTTGCTGTAACTGCTTCCGTCCAGCACATTAAAGACGGCGACTCCGTTTACCCAGATGCCCACCGGGCCAAGTCCGGTATTGGTTCGATTTATCGTACTGGTCGTCGTCCGCGGCAGTCGCGCCCGGAACGCCTGAACCGACGGGAAGTTCATAAAGACTCCCCCATTCGATCCATCGATGAACCACGGCCCCATAATGTAGCTCGCCAGATTGTTCGATGTGACGTAGACCGCCGAATCAGTGTGGCTGATCGACTGCGGGTCACTCCTGGTCGGAGTCGCTACCCCTCCCGCGGCCTGCGCTCCCGCCGGTACGGCAAAGGGCCAGACTGTCTGCGGCCCCGCCGCCGGGTCGAACCCGCTAACCACCCGTGCATTCTCCTTCGAATTTCGCGTCTGCCACGAGCCGAGCAACGGCACCGTCGAGATCGGCTGCTGATGGCTCCCATTTGCGAAGTAGCTCTCGGCTGTCACTGGCGCAGTCGAATTGCTGCTTCCGCTCAAAGTGCTGTTGTACTGCATCCCGATGATGTAGGGAAAGGCTGGCGTTCCACTCGCGTCGATCGTAGTGAAATAGGCGTAAACCCCGTTCGGGTACTCCGGTGTGACGGTAAATCGTCCGTTGTACTGGTCGAGGTCACCGAGCCCCTCGACGTACTCGTAGTCCTCAACATATCGCCCAAGCGGGTATGTCACCGATACCGTTGGTCCGTACTGGCTTGCCGAGAGCGACGATGCTAAGCCGGGATGATGGGCCAGCGCCCATCCCGGAAGGGTGTTCCGCGAGACGATATCACGCAAACGAAACCCCGATCGGATTCGCCTGACCTGGCTTGCCGCACTCGCTGGATCGCTATAACCCTACGGGCCATAGATTGGCTGTCCATCGAGCGCCCATCCAAGGATCGGTGAATGCGACCATCCACCACTCTTCTCACGGTAGATGGTTCCAGTCCGACTTGTCCGCACCGGCTCAAGGTTATCGCCGAGCTGTGCCCGCAGACAGACAGGCTGCACGTGATGGTGATACAGCCCATTCCCTGGCTGATGCCCGTAGCATCGATCGAAGGTCTGAAACTCACCGTAATAGGCGTTCCGAATCCAGACTCCGTCACCCTGCTGCATCGGCCCCGGCGGCGGCTGGCCTGCCACCGCCACCACCCCGATCAAAAGCGCTGCCAACAACCATCCTATCCTTTTCACCATCATCTCTTTCACCATCATCTCTCCTCTCTCAGCCACGAATCCCTCACTTATGTCTCACCAAAGTGTCCTCGCGATCCAGATCGTAATCGATGGTTGTAAATGGATTGTTGGTTACCGTGACCAGTT
>JBEGMZ010000331.1:0-3308 GCA_041182745.1 Acidobacteriota bacterium | reverse complement strand
GGGGAGATCGAGGCGGTCGCGAGCACCGTCGCGACCAAGGTGCCGTTTCGCAAGGATCCCGTCACCGGCGAAAACCGGCCGAATGAGACCGACGACTACTGCTCTCTTCTCGTCCGCTTTGCCCCCCAGAATGGCCACACCAGCCACGGGGTGATCGTCCTCTCCGCTCTCTATGCCAGCGGGGGAAAGAATCAGATCACGGCTGTCGGCAGCAGTGGCACCCTTGTAATGGATGGCGATGAGACGCTTATCGGTGCGCTCGGTTTCAATCACCAGTTTGAAGATATGTCGCTGGTCGATCGGGCGCGAGGGATCTCGGTCGTTCCTGACAATATCTGGGCCCGATCCTTCTATCACCTTGCCCGGGAGACGACCCAGGCCCTGCGTGAGGGCCGGACTGAGATCGCCCACGCGGCAACCTTTCTCGATGGTCTCCACTGTCAGGAAGTGATCGATGCCGCGATCACCGCCCACGAAGAGCAGCGATGGGTCGTAGTTCGTTGATTCGGTGGTGACCGTATTGTATACTGCCCTCTTTGTGCGGGGGGATCAGGTTTGGCATATTGCAGGCCGCTGACACCCCTCTGAACCATCTGAAAACCACCGGGAGTTTAACCATGGCGACAGTCAAGAGGTACAACGTTTTTTGCCAGAAGTGCCATCAGAAGTTTCCAATCTTCGCCTCGCTTCACCACTCGATCGACGTCGATGGCTGGCTGAAGGATAAGGCCGACACTCACGACTGCAAGGCCTATGCCGACCAGCTGGCGAAGGAACGGGCGCCACGCCCGGTCAATCCGCTCAAGGCTTCGAAGAAGGGAGCCTGAAGCCCGATCGGGCTGAGCTGGGGTTCTCTACTCTGGTCATTATCAACAACAGAGGAGCGTCATGGCGACAAAGATAACTGTCAACAAAAATGGTTCACTCCGGGTCGAGGGAGAGATCGAGATCTACGACGCTGCGGGTGGAAAGTTCGATCTCGCGGGGCGGACCGTGATCGGCCTCTGCCGATGCGGGGCCAGCAACAACAAGCCCTTCTGTGACGGAGCCCACGCCAAGTGTGGATTTGAGTCGGAAGTGGTGGCGAAGGCTCTGCCAGAGCCAAAGCCGAAGGCCTGAAGACTCCCGCGTCACCGACCAGTGCCGGCGTGTCAGACCCACCAGCGAATCAGGCTCGCTCGCTGGTGGGTCTTTCTGTCTGCTCCCCTCGAGAGCCTCCCGCCGAGGGGTGTCGTTCCGGGTCTTCCGACTCCGACCGGGGCAGTCGCATTTTCCTGCCAGTGATCTTCACCGCTGGGTAGCTTTGGGTGCGATCTCGCTGACGAGAGCGAACGGATTACTCTTTGCCTCACACGAAGGCACGAGGCAGTGTCTCCGATACAATCTCTCTTCTTCGCGTCTTCGATCCTTCGTGTGCGGTCAGTATGCGATCAGTATGCGATCAGTAATTAGAAGGCCCGCTCGATCCATAAGGCGATTGCCCTGCGCCTCCGGCGCGAAAAACTTGATGCCGAGTTAACCTTTTGACAGCGGGAAATGTCGTTTGCTATCTTTGTCGGCGAAGCGTTGATGTTCTTCCGAGGATCAGGCTTTCGCCTCTTGCCGACACCAGTTCGGTGTGATACGCCTGGTACCCTTCCGGACGGGTGGCAAGGTGCCCTTAAACGTGGAAGAACGGCTGCCGCCTTGCTTAATTATTCGAAGCGCTCTGTTGATTGGGACAATGTCGTCACGCGATTTCCGTGCCTATACAAGAATCATACAGGATTAAAGAGACATGACAACACCGACCAGCTCCGCCAAAAACGAGGGACTGAGAGATATCGTCGCCTCGCCCAGCAATATCTGTTTTATTGATGGGGATAAGGGCATACTCGTCTATGCCGGGTACAACATACACGATCTGGCCGTCAACTCGACATTTGAGGAGACGGTCTTTCTTCTTTGGAATACCCGGTTGCCGCGGCGGGAAGAGCTGGCGCGGTTTGACGCCGAGCTGCGGGCGAATCGAGAGCTGCCGAGTGGCGTCATCGATCTGATCAGAACCTTCCCGACCAACATCGTGCCGATGGATGCACTGCGGACGGGGTTTTCAGCGCTCGCGGCCTACGATCCAGATCGGCACGACTCGTCGCCGGCGGCGAATCAGCGCAAGGCAATCCGGATGACGGCCCAGTGTGCGACGCTGGTGGCGGCGATCGACCGGATTCGGAATGGCAATGAGCCGCTTGCGCCGCGGAGCGACCTCAGTCACGCTGCCAACTTCCTCTACCTGCTGACTGGGCGGGTTCCGAGTGAGGTTGAGGCGCGGGCCTTCGATATCGCGCTCATTCTTCACGCCGATCACGAATTCAACGCTTCAACCTTTGCGGCGCGGGTGACGGCCGGCACGCTGGCCGACCTCTACGCTGCGATCACCTCGGCGATTGGCGCCCTCTCGGGCCCTCTCCACGGCGGAGCGAATGAGGCCGTGATGAGAATGCTCTTCGAGGTCGGTTCGATAGAGAACGTCGAGGGATACGTTGCGGACAAGTTCGCGAAGGGTGAGAAGATCATGGGGATCGGACATGCGGTCTACCGGACGGAAGACCCCCGGGCAACCCACCTGCGCCGCATGTCGGAGGAGGTCGGGAAGGTTCTCGGTTCGACCCGTTGGTTCGACATGTCGAAGCGGATCGAGGAGCTCGTGATCGAGGAGATGAACAAGCGGAACAAGGCGATCAGGGCCAACGTTGACTTCTATTCCGCTTCGACCTACTACATGATGGGCATCGCCATCGATCTCTTCACGCCAATCTTTGCGGTGAGCCGAATCTCTGGCTGGACAGCCCACGTCCTTGAGCAGTATCACAATAACAAGCTGATCCGCCCCCGTTCGGAGTATGTCGGGCCGGTCAATCAGACCTGGGCCCCATTTGAACAGCGATAGAATCACGGTGGCAGAAAGATGAGTGGCAGGAGGATGATGTGTCCAAGGTGATTATCTACACTAAGCCCGGCTGCCCGTACTGTGCGAAGGCGCGTGGATGGTATACCACGCAGGGGGTAGCTTTTGAGGAGCGGAACGCGCAGGACAATCCGCTCTACCGGAGAGAGATGCTTGCCTACTCCAACAACGATCCGACGGTGCCGGTTATCGTCGTCGACGGACGTCTGAAGCAGGTTGGTTGGGAAGGGCGTGGTTGAACGATCAGTTGAGGGTGGCCGGTGGCCGCCAGCAGCCTGAATAGAGACTGGATCGTAAGTATAACTGGTCATAGTGGTATGGGGGCGGTGAGTCGGAGTTGACATCACCGCCTTCTTTGTCT
>JBEGMZ010000330.1:0-5198 GCA_041182745.1 Acidobacteriota bacterium | reverse complement strand
GGTACACGGCAGCCGGTCGGCTGGAGGTGCTGCGGTCGCAGGGCACGCCGGTCTCGAGCATCCAGCAGATCCCCTACTTTGCGAACCTCTTCCCGGCCAATCTTGCCGACACCCTGGGGCTCAATCCGGCCTACAATCAGACGCAGGCCGTCTACGCTCTGACGGTTCCGGGAGCTCTCGGTGGCTCCAGCGGTTACAACTACGGTAACGACTGGACTAGCGTGATGTGGGAGATCTCGACGCTCGGCAATGCGGCCTGCAACCCGGTGCAGAGCTACAATCGGAACTGCCATATGTACACCCAGCCGCAGTACGGAACGCTGGGCGCGTGGAGTTCGATTGGCAACTCTGACTACAATGCCTTCACGGCGTCGGTTCGTCAGCGTTTCAGGGACAGCCTGACGCTCGACTTCAACTATACTCTGTCGAAGTCATTCGATGATGCTTCAGGTCTGATGACCTCAGGTGTCTCTTCCGGCACGGCCTTTATTCTCAATCCGTTCCGGCAGCGGGACAACTACGCGCTCTCCGACTTCGATGTGACGCACGTCGTCAACGCGAATGCAGTCTGGCAGTTGCCCTTTGGCAAAGGCCGATGGCTGGGTGGCAAGGCCAATGGCGTACTCGACGCATTCATTGGCGGCTGGCAGCTGAGCACGATCGTCCGGGCGAACTCGGGCCTGCCGACATTCTCACCATACGACGACGCGCGCTGGGCGACCAACTGGAACGTCCAGTCGAGTTCAGTGCGGATCCGTCCGGTGACCACCTGCCCGACACGGGGTGGAGCGCTCTTCGGCTGCAACACGACGCAGGCCTTCCAGAGCCTTCGCAATCCACTGCCGGGTGAGACTGGTGACCGGAACGTTTTCCGAAATGTCGGCACTGTCAACACCGACCTTGGGCTTGGGAAGAGCTTCAAGATGCCCTACAACGAGGGACACAACCTGCAGCTCCGGTGGGAGGTCTTCAACCTCTTCAACTACCAGGCGATGGGAGCCTTCGATACCGGACGAAGCGGATTTGGTATCCCGCTCGATCCACAGACCAAGACGCCACCGATCAACTGGAGCCGTTACACGGCCATCCAGGGATCGCCGCGCTTCATGCAGATCTTCCTGCGCTACAGCTTCTAAGCCAGGCGCTCTTGATCGCGAAGAGGAGGCCACGGGGCCTCCTCTTTTTTTGTCTTCGCCATCAGGTTACCGGGGTCTATCGTAGATAAGAAAGGTTGAGTCGAACTCATTCCGCTCGTCGGCGGGATGGGTAGAGACAATGGTTTCAGACCACTGTCGGGGATCCCAGGCAGGAAAGAAGGTGTCAGCAGGCAGGGTGACCTCGACCCGCGTCAGATAGATCCGCTCGGTCAGGGGAAGGGCGAGGCCGTAGATCTCCGCTCCGCCGCCGATGAATAGTTCGGTCTCACCCGAATCCCGAGCGATCCCGATCGCCTCGGCCAGGGAGTGAGCAACGAGGCACTGATCGATCCGGCAGGTCAGGTCGCGAGAGAGGATGATCATTCGCCGCCCCGGAAGGGGTCGACCAATCGACTCGTAGGTACGACGCCCAACGATGAGGTGGTGCCCGAGGGTGAGATCCCGAAAGCGACGGAGGTCGTTCGACAAACGCCAGGGTATCCGGTTCTCAATCCCGATGCCGGATCCGCGATCCATGGCGACAATCAGTGAGATTCTCATTCTCCTCCTGAACGATCGACTTCTAAAATGAGTTGAAGCGGTCTATCATCTCAGCGCTTGATCACCCCACTCGCGGATGGAGATAGAATCATGACTGAAATGAGAGCCTTGCTTTTGGCGGCAGCAATTCTTGCCATCGTACCGGCAATCTGTGGACAGAATGCGAACCAGGCCAACTATGACGAGTCAAAGGTTGGATCATACACCCTGCCGGATCCGCTGGTCACGTCAAATGGTACGCGCATCACGGATCGACGTGCGTGGCGGACACGGCGGACCGAGCTCTTAAAGACCTTCGCCTCGCAGGTCTACGGGCGAACGCCAGACCAGGCCGTCGCGATGCGCGGCCGACTCCGATTTGAGGTCACCTCGCAGACCTCGCGGGCGCTCGGTGGAATTGCCAGCCGGCAGGAGATAACCCTTCAGCTGACCCCCAACAGTTCAACACCGTCGATGAAGGTGCTGCTCTACCTGCCAAACAACCGGTCAGGACGACGGCCGGTCTTCCTTGGCATGAACTTCAATGGCAATCATGCCGTGACTGACGATCCGGAGGTCACGATTGCGTCTGGATGGATGAGAAACAGCAGTGACGGCAGAGTGGCCGGCAACCGTGCCACCGAGCGATCACGCGGTATCGAGGCCTCCCGCTGGCCACTCCGAAAGATTGTTGAAGCCGGATTTGGCGTCGCAACCGTCTATTACGGTGACCTCTTTCCGGATCACAAGGATGGATGGAACGACTCCGTCGCCTCCCGCTACCTTCGTACTGGACAGACGACCCCGGACGATGATGAGTGGGGAGCGCTCGGCGCGTGGGCCTGGGGAATGAGCCGGGCTCTCGATCTGCTCCAGAAGCTGCCCGGGGTTGACCCGGACAGAGTGATCCTTCACGGCCATTCGCGGCTCGGCAAGGCCGCTCTCTGGGCTGGAGCACAGGACGAACGGTTTGCCATTGTGATCGCCAACAACAGCGGCGAAGGCGGAGCGGCTCTCGCCCGACGAAACTTTGGTGAGACGGTCGAGCGGCTCAACACCGCCTTTCCCCACTGGTTCTGCCGGAACTTTCGCCAATATAGCCAGCGGGTCGACTCTCTGCCGGTCGATCAGCACGAGCTGATTGCGATGATCGCTCCGCGCCCGGTCTATATTGCCAGTGCAGCCGAAGATCTGTGGGCCGACCCGCAGGGCGAATTTCTGGCGGCCAGGGCCGCCGGGCCAGTCTACCAGCTGCTTGGAAAAACCGGCCTCGACACGACGGAGATGCCCCCTATCCACCAACCGATTATGCGAACCATCGGCTACCACATTCGGGCCGGAAAGCACGATGTGACCGACTATGATTGGAATCAGTTCATCAACTTCGCCAATCTGCACCTGCCACCTCAACCTGACAGGAAGTGAGGGGTGCCGACCAATACCTCGACCAGACTGGCGATTCAGATCGCCACTTCACCGACCAGCCGGGGATGGCTCTGGTAGTTCTCAAGCGTAAAGTCCTGGTATTGAAACGCAAAGATGTCACGGATCTCTCGATTCAGGATCATTCGGGGAAGTGGATAGGGATCACGGCCAAGCTGGATCCTGACCTGGTCAAGGTGGTTGAGGTAGAGGTGGGCGTCGCCAAACGTATGAATGAACTCACCCGGCAGGAGATCACAGACCTGGGCGACCATCATCGTCAGCAGTGCGTATGAGGCGATGTTGAATGGAACTCCAAGGAAGATATCGGCCGAACGCTGGTAGAGCTGGCAGGAGAGGCGACCGCCCGCAACATAGAACTGAAACAGGGTGTGGCAGGGTGGAAGCGCCATCCGGTCAATCTCCGCCACATTCCACGCACTGACCAGCAGCCGGCGTGAATCGGGGTTGTGACGGATCTGCCCAACCAACTCGGTGATCTGGTCGATCGTTCTGCCGTCGGCTCCGCGCCAGGATCGCCATTGGGAGCCATAGATCGGCCCAAGCTCCCCCGATTCGTCGGCCCACTCGTTCCAGATTGTCACGCCGTTTGCTGTCAGGGAGCCAATATTTGTCTCACCACGCAGAAACCAGAGCAGTTCGTGGATGATCGACTTGAGGTGGATCTTCCTGGTTGTCACCAGCGGAAACCCTTCGGCCAGATCAAATCGCAGCTGGTAGCCAAAGATCGAGATAGTACCTGTTCCGGTTCGATCCTCTTTTCGGACTCCGCGCTCCAGAACATACCGCATCAGTTCGTGGTACTGTCGCATTCCAACCTGCCCCCGCCTACCGGCTCCCGCCGATGCGACACCAGGACGGGCCTGAGAAAGACCAAGGCGTCTTCCCGGCCCGTCCCGGTCTGCGCAATGATCCGGTCGGCTACTCGGATTCGGTGATCGAGTCGACCGCGATCTTGTCACCGCTCACCTTGCCGGTGACCTTGAAGACCGCCCCTTTCTCCTTGCCGCTCTTGGTCAAAGCCTCGGCCGCCAGCTCCGCGCCTTTGGCGTCGAACTCATAGAACTTCCCATCAGAATAGACTCCGTATCCGCTCGCCTTGCAGTTATCGGAGAGGGCGCACTTCTTTGAATGTCCCCCGGCTGCCTCCTGCGGGTTGGCCGCCTTCGCGACCCGGCCCGAACAGGCCTTGTCGACGATATTTCCACTGAGAGTCTTCTTCTCACCCTGCGCAAATGTCAGGGTCGAGAGGGCCAGCATCACACCAAGCCCCAATACGGTCATCGCAAGTCTCTTCGTCATGACTTAGTTGTCCTTTCTGGTTATCTGTTACAGTTATGGTTACTTGTTACAGCCTGAGTAAGATCAGGTTACAGCTTCCCCACTTGCGACAGTCAGCCTACTCGACTTGCAGTCCTGGCCGAGTCCGACAAGTCTGTTCTTGCCAAAATCGGCAACGCCCGGAAGCAGAGACTTACTGTGCTTTCATCCCGGAGAAGGTATATTTTGTGATTAAAGATTGCAAGCAAAAAAGCCAGCGGCGCTGACAGGCTGGGGAGGCAGGCTGGTATCTATAACTGGTATCTATAAGACGGTAACAGATGACTGGAACCGATCCGCAGAACGACCCGGATGGCTACGCCACCGGGCCTGATCTGCGCGTCAAAGATACTGGGGCGAAGGGGTGGTCTGACTGGTTCGGCTTACGAAACCGAACTCCGGCGTGATCTCAGAGGGCACGCGGACTGCGATACTGCTCGTAACGGCGGGTCGGCTCATACTTGCTGGCGGTAAGTGAAGAGTCTCCGGTCGGAGGACCTTCAAGACGGATGATCTCGATCGCTTCCTGATAGACTCGCTCAAGATTCTCCGGTTGAAATCCGTTCATACGGCAGGCCTTGATATGTGCACGGACAATCTGCTCAACAGCTTCGCGCCCCGACTCATCGAGAGCCTGGAGGGCACGCAGGGCATGAGATGACAGCTTCATAAATGGACAGCCATTCCTTTCAAAATGCATTTTGAAAACGCATATTTCCAATGATGTGAGACATTTAAGTAACGACCTATGAGTTGGTC